>MFNZ01000027.1:0-2128 GCA_001782195.1 Candidatus Levybacteria bacterium RIFCSPHIGHO2_02_FULL_37_13 | reverse complement strand
ACAGAAAAATTGCAGAGGGCATCAAAAGTAGAGGCATGGAAGAAGGAGCCAATTCATGTTATTGATTATCCAAGCGGTGTGGCTCAGGATGGGAGAAGATATCCAGAGGGCAGAAGACTTATTATTTCCGGCGAGCAAGTAATGGATACATGTGAGATTCCATGGTGCAAAACCGCAGTTGACGATGTTTTTCAAGGAATACGTTTGGATCCTAGTTTGCATGATGAGAATGAGCATTCAAATTCTCTTAAGCCACCACTGAGGGTATTAGAACGAGGTCATGGATTAGGTATATCAGGAAGGTTTATTATCCAAAAATTAATAAGCTTAGGATATCCTTCAACGTATACTGTAGTTGAGCTTAATCATATGGTCGCAAATTCAGCTAGAAACTGGAAAGAATCGTTGGAGCATGGACTACAATCATTAGCTTATGGCTTAGTTGACACATTACCTCAAATACATATGCAAGTTATTGAAAAAGATGCGTATGAGGCGACAGAAGATTTTATAAAAAATGGGGATAAATTTGATATTATTTTTTCAGATACCTATCCTTTAACAGAGGCAGAGAGCGGAGCGAACGATATTGGCGACATCGATCGTTTGAAAAAATGTTTGTCTCCGAATGGAAGACTAGCCTATTTTGGGTTAGATCTTGACAGTAGTCATTTTGACTCCGATACCTATGAAAGAACAGGCGGAATTAGCGGTAGTTACAAAATGTTTATCGAGAATCATTTCAATCAAACAAGACGGCATTCAGTAGCGGTTAATCCACCACCTGATTATCTATATCTACATAAAGACGGTATTCCTATAAGACGGTTGCCTGCTATTACATGCATAGGGCCTACATTTGATTAAGAAAAGTTGCTTTGAGGAAATTGAATAAATGGAGAAAAATATCAATATTTTAAAGTATTGGACTTTTACAGACTACAACAGGAAAGAATCTTATTGGACCTGTTTCAGGCTGTAAGTATTTATAATATGGAGGTGGATTTAAATAAAAAGATCTTTTAGGCTGCAGCTTGTATTCTTGGTTTTGTGCAAATTATAACCGGTAATTCTCTAACAGTGGGTCCATTTTCAGGATTAAAATACTTATAGTCTGGCGGGGGATTAATTCCTTTAACAACTGTTCTGCTTACATCTTCGAAATAAGCTTCGACTAAATTTCTTTGTCTTTCATTCATTCCTCCTTGAAAACCAAAGTGATATCCGAAAAAGGCGAATACGCCATTAGGCTTTAAGCATTCCACCAAAATTGCTAAGTCAAGTAAATCATTTATACTTTTTTCCTCTTCTAATAATGGGAATGTGTCGGATATAATAATGTCAAATTTGCTTCCCGCAAGCGCTAATTCTTTGGTTTTTTCAATAGCATCTCCTTGTATTATATTTATATACACATTTGGATTATCCTTATCATATCTAACACCTCGTGCGCTGGTAACCCTAGCTTTATCTATTACATTTTGTTTATTAGTCCAAGTCGTTTGTGCGTAATTAGCATTTTTTTTATTGAGTTCGATAACAGTATAAGTTCCTCCTCGAGGTCTTAACTTATCCATTATTTCTGAAGCAACTTGACCCAATCCAAAACCCCTTTCTAATACCTCAACGTTTTGTTTAGAGGGACCTTTATCGTCAAGAGCTGTAAATGCTCTATCAACAGTTTCAATTACCCAAGGTTTTTGACACGAATCCATTACCTCTTTTTCATCATCTATCCAAAGCCTTTGGCCGGCTGAATAGTCGTAAGTATTTCCTTGAGAATCGGTTGTTTCACCAGCTGGGTATCTATGAATTCCTTCCGGGGCATTCTCCCAATATAAAACTCGTTCTTTGCGTGGGTCGTACAGGGTGGATTTTTCTGGTACAAAAAGCTTTCCAGCTTCTCCATTGGAGCGTGAGTCACGACCTGAATTACTCCCTGATTGTTGTCGTTCTATTCTTGTTCCTCCCATAGATATATACGCTCAAATCATTGAACGCCTGCGTATTATATAGTATATACGGTAGAAGTCAAGTTGATGTATGCGTTACAGACATTTTAGACATTACTCCTTTCAGGATTAGGTAATCCATTGGACTTTTTAAGTTATCATGGGCATTGTGTACT
>MFNZ01000026.1:5530-33200 GCA_001782195.1 Candidatus Levybacteria bacterium RIFCSPHIGHO2_02_FULL_37_13 | reverse complement strand
TATTCAAAAAAATCTTAAACAAATAATGCTTCAAAAAGAAAGAATAAAACATCAAGCTATCAATAAAGAACAAAATCAAAGGCTAGCCAGCATGAGGCTATGGACAACAAAATAATTTTCAATTCGTCCCGCTGAGCGGGATCAATCAATTTTAAATGTTTAAAAATTTAAATTTTCAAATTTAGATTTCATTTCAAATTAAAAATTTAAAATTAAAAATTTAATTATTTATGGATACCACCTACGGCAAAATTATAGGCATTCAAGGACACATTATTGAAGTAGAATTTACCCAAAACCAGCCTAAACTTCACGACATCTTGGTTTTGGAGAAAGATCCTTCGACCAAAATGGAAGTCTTCGCGTCAAAAGGAAGATCTACTTTTTATTGCATAAGCTTATCGCAAATGCAAAAAATATCTCGCGGAATGAATGTTTTAAGCACCAAAAAACCAATTTTGGTACCGGTTGGAAATGGGACTTTAGGAAGAGTTATCGATGTATTTGGGAATCCTTTGGATGAATTAGGCGAGATAAAAAAAGATGCCGAATTGCCCATCTATAAAGATTCTCCTTCCATAAAGAATATTACCTATCATCAGGATCTTCTTGAAACGGGCATTAAAGTAATTGATCTTTTCTCCCCTATTGTTAAAGGAGGGAAAATCGGAATTTTTGGAGGCGCCGGGGTAGGCAAAACACTGCTTATTACAGAAATAATTCACAATGTTGTTGGCAACCCCGCTTCGCAGCCAGCCTCGCTGAGTCTAGGCGGGAAGCTCCAGCGAAGCGAGAACTCAAAAGAAAGCGTGTCTGTATTCGCAGGGGTGGGAGAAAGAATACGGGAGGGACATGAATTATATGAAACGCTAAAGGACAGAGGAGTACTACCTTTCGTGGCCTTAGTCTTAGGCACCATGGGCGAAAACCCCAGCGTTCGTTTTTTAACATCCTTTTCAGCTATTACAATAGCTGAGTACTTCCGTGATGTCTTAAAAAAAGACGTATTATTTTTCATAGACAATATTTTCAGGTTTGCCCAGGCGGGCAACGAACTGTCCGTGTTGATGAATACAATCCCTTCTGAGGATGGATATCAAGCAACACTCTCATCCGAAATGGCAGCCTTTCACGAACGATTAACACCTGGTTTATCAGCCAGCATAAGCACTATAGAAGCGATATATTTGCCAAACGATGACATACTGGATCAGGGAGTTCAGGCGGTTTTCCCATACTTAGACTCAACAGTGGCATTATCAAGAAACATCTATCAGGAAGGATTTCTTCCGGCGGTTGACATTCTTTCATCTACTTCTGCCAATTTAAATGCAAGCGTTGTTGGACAACTCCATTCCGAAGTTGTTTTAAGCGCTCAAAATCTCTTAAAACAAGCGGCAAGCTTGGATCGTATAGTCTCTCTGGTCGGCGAGACAGAATTATCAATCCAAGACAAAGTAATTTATGAACGCGCTAAAAAACTCCGTAATTTTATGACCCAAAATTTTTTTGTTGCAGAAAATCAAACCGGACGAAAAGGCGCATATGTAGATCGCCAGACTACGGTTAGAGATGTAAATGCTATACTGAATGGCAAACTCGACAATGTATCCGAAGAAAAATTAAAATTTATAGGAAGCATCAAGGAGATCAGCGGAAGCTAATTGTTAAATTGTTCAATTGTTATATTGTTAACCACCCCTCCGTCTGCTGACGGATTCCCCTCCTTAAAAAGGAGGGGTTAGGGGAGGTAGCAATTTAGCAATGAACAATATAGCAATTATTCCTTAACAATGTAAAACAATGCCTAACTCTATAACTATCAATATCAAAAACAGGCAAGGGACGATGTTTAGCGACACTGTTAAAGCCGTGTCATCGTACAACGACAAAGGGCCTTTTGATATTCTCTCGGAACATGAAAACTTTATTTCCCTAATTAAGCAAAAAATTGTAATCCATAAACTTGATAATAAAACACAAGAGTTCAAAATAGACAACGGAGTATTAAGGGTTTATAAAAATAACGTCAATATCTTTATTGGAATATAGGGTTTTATTGCATATCATTCTGAACACATTCGACAAGCTCAGTGTAAACTGCGCGAAGAATCTGACATTCGATTAGGCTAAACTCTCCTTTCGTAGTCGGCTTGGTGATGGGTTCGTATTTTCTCATGATTTGGGGCTGCAAAATGTTCTTTTATAAAACTAATTGTTTCGTTTGGATCCTGAGTGTTAACGAATATTCCGGTTCCAAGCTCAAATCCGCCCAACGTCTTAATTCTTGGAATAATACGTAAATACCAATCTCCCCCGGGATAGATATAAAAATTAAAGGGAAAATCATTGCCATGACGAAGATTAAAAATCTGGACCAAACGGGACAATGTGTAAGATAAATCTGCCACTTCCCCATCCGTTATTTCTCCAAATGCCCTTCCTCTTTTTTTGGGCGCTATCCAAACCTCATCCGGCCACTGGCTGCTTTTTGGACAAAATAGGTAAAAATGCGGGGTCAAAACAGTTGACTCATGCTTCATCTCTCCAAGCTCCGGATTATCGCCTGAACCGCCGGCAGGCCCGCCTTGACTCGGCCCGCCTAGCCGCGGCGAGGCTGGCCAACTTATGGGTTGCGGACCGGAACTGTAGGATGCCTCTACGCTAAGTCTTGCGATATCCATTTTTATATCCGATGGTATAACCGCAAGCTGGGTATGCGGATGAGGAAGACTTTCTCCGCCTCCCTCTCCCCTGTTATGAAAAATGAACACTTGCCCTTTTTTTTGGTGGGTAATAAAACGCTGCCGGTAAGTCTTTATTATAAGCTCTACTTGATGCAAAGGGAGCTCGTCAAAGTTTTTATGATGATCCGGGGAATGAATAATAACCTCGTGAATTGGGGCAAAAGGATATTTATTTGGTATAACACGAATTTTCCAATTACTATCGTTTGGTTCCCCACCGACTCTATAAACTTCATTCTCGCCCATCTCTCTTCCCAGGCAAAAAGGGCAAATAGGCTCAGCCCCTTTTGAAATATCCGGACGCTTTGCTCTCCGAGGCGCTAAAATTACCCATTTTTTAGAAATTGGGTTTTGAAGAAATTTAAAATCCATTCTTTTGATATAATATCATAAAACATGAATAAAAAAACTCAAGTTTCAATAATTGTTCCAACCAAAAATGAAGAAGGCAATATTTTACGATGCATAAGGTCAATAAGACAACAAAAATTTGATGGCACTTTAGAAATAATTCTTGTAGACAACAACTCCGAAGATAAAACAGTTGAGATTGCAAAAAAACTAGTTGACAAAATCATTATCGCGGGTCCTGAACGATCAACGCAAAGAAACGTAGGAGCAAAATCTGCTCACGGAGACTGGCTTTTATTTTTGGATGCCGATATGGAGTTATCAAGAAACGTGATAGAAGAGTGCCTAAGCCTTACAAAAAACCGAATCGTTACGCCTATTATTACTATTACCGAACAAGGAAAAGGTGCCACTTTCTGGGGAAAGGCTTTGGCGCTTGAAAGAAATTGTTACCAGTATACATTTTGGCTGCAGGCCGCTCGCTTTTTTCCCAAAAAATTTTTTTTGAAAGTCGGAGGATATGATGTAAACCTTGTTGCCGGAGAGGACTGGGATATTACCGAGCGGTTCCGAAACGAAGGGCTTCCAAATCTTTATACCAAGCACTCTTATCTTACCCACCACGAACCGCAAACTTCACTATTTGAACTTCTTAAAAAAGAAATGCTTTACATAAAACATATCGATAAATACGCAAAAAAACACCCGCTTTCCTTCTCGTACCAAGGAAGTCTTTTATATAGAATGTTTCTTTGGACTAGGCATTGGGGCGAGCTTCTCCGTCATCCAATCTTAACAACAGCATTTTTTTCCTACAAGCTACTGGTCTGGTTTATGTGGCAATGGCACAGGAGAAAATTCGAAACACGAAATGTGAATAATTGAAAATAGTTGATGGAAAATAGAAAGTGGTAATAGAAAATAGAGATTAGAAAATAGATTATACTAATATCAATTTTCCACTTTCCATTACTATTTTCCAATTTCTAAGAACTAATTTCCTGTCTATTAAGATTGCAGTGCATTCTCGTACACCTTCAACAGTTTCCTATTTGTCACTTCAATCCAAAACTTCTTCATAAACCTATTCCTTGCTTCTTTACCCATTTTCTCCCGCAGCGTCTTATTTGTTATCAGCTTCTCAATTTCCTTAACGCTTCCGCGACGTATTAGAAACCCTGTTTTACTCTTATTTATGCTACAATGTCATCGATGTCAAAACTCCAAACGCTTCGAAATAAAATAGGCGAAGTTGAATTCCGCAAAAAACTAGCGATACAATTTGATGGAAAAGGTGTTTTCTATGAAGGAGAACCAACAGGCAAGGAATACGAATCGATAACCAAAGACCGTATAAAAGACTATACTAAATATTTTTCCCAGCTTAAAAAAGCAAATATTCCATTGGGGCCATATCTCGAATTAGGAGGCGGAGTTGGGCAAGGCGCAATGCTTCTTAAAAACAAATTCAGACAACAAGGCTTCACTTGTGACATTTCCTATGATACATTAAGATTGGCTAAAAAATATAAAGATATATTAAGATATAGCAAAATGCCTATTCGTATTTGCGCAGATATCTATAATTTGCCGTTTAGAGCAGGAAGCATTCCATTTATCTTCACTTTTCAAACGCTTCATCATCTTCCCGATCCAAAACCAGTGCTTGAAGAAGTAAAAAGAGTTTTAGCGCCCGGAGGATATTTTTATTTTAATGAAGAACCGGTCGCTCAAACATTCAACTTAAATCTATGGCGCAGAGACAGAAATTTAAAATGGTTTGAGAAACTTTTAAAAGCAACAATAATCCTGCATTTTATTTCCCGGATTGGAAAAGCCGAAACTGACAACGATATATTGGAGGAAACATTTTCTCTCAAGGTTTGGGAGAAAGCTCTTAGCATATTTTCAAAAGCATATGTAACTATTAAAGTCTTTCCGTTTGGGCCTACAATAAGACTTGAAAAAAACAATAAAGCCGGCTGGCTACAGCCTCCTTTTTGGAAACGCTTCCTCCTTAACATTTTAGGCGGAGGGATTGAGGCAATTTGTCAAAAGGAGGATGGAAACAAACAAATTGAGGACACATTACTTAATCTCCTTGCGTGCCCAAACTGTATTCATAAACCAAAACTTTCAGCACTTGACGCGCGTCTTTTATGTAACGTCTGCAAATCTTCTTTTAAGAAAAGAAATGGTGTATTTATGTTGTTTTCAAACAAACAAGAAAAATTACTTTACTCACAATGAAAAAAATAACAAACATGCTTCCTAGTGTCACGGTAGTATTGCCTACAATGAATAGGAGAAACTCGCTCCAAGAATCGTTAAAATCACTTTATAAGATGGACTATCCAATAGAGAAACTTGAGCTGATCATTATAGACAATGGGTCAACCGATGGTACATCAAATCTGGTGAAAAAACAATTTACTCAAGCTAAGCTTATCACTTTACCTTCAAATATAGGTTTTGCTCCAGCTCTTAATGTAGGGATAAGACAAGCAAGAGGTAAATATATATTTGCGACAAACGATGATGTGATTTTTGATAAAAATTGTCTCTCTGAACTTGTGAAACTTGCCCAAAGCGATACAAAAATAGGGATAGTTGGAGGTAAGATGTTTTTTTATAATCAACCCAACCAAATGGCTCTTCCAGGTTTCCGTGTTAATATCTGGCTTGGGTATCACCCGTATGACTTTAAAGGAAAAGATCAAGTTCGAGAAATGGATGTCGCAACAGGGGGATGTATGCTGATGAGAAAATCAATGCTCAAATCTATAGGTCTTTTTGATGAGGGATTTTTCTTTTGTGGAGAAGATTACGATCTTTGTTTCCGAGCACGAATTACGGGATTTAAAACAATGTATTGTCCAACGGCCATTGTGTGGCACAAGTTTTTAGGAAGTGGGAAACAAAGTTTTAGTGCTCTTTTTAGGCATTACCAAGGTAAGTTTCGTTTTATGTTGATTCATGCTAATTTTTTTCAACTCTTTCTGTTTTTGCCTCTTCAACTTTTCATAGGCTTTCGTCATGTGAGCCCTATTTTTGCTGCTCTCTTTTGGAACATCAAAAATTTGCCCCCAGCTCTTGAATCAAGAAGAAAAGTACATAGGTTAAAAAAAGGATGATAACTTATCCAAAAGTTTCTATCATATTTCCAAACTATAATGGCGGAAGTGAACCTTTGGAATGTATTAAGTCGATAAAAAACCTTAGTTACCTAAAGGATAAAATAGAGATTATAGTAATTGATAATAACTCGACAGACGGATCATTAGAACAGTTAAAAGTTCAAAGTTCAAAGTTCAAAGTTGAGGGGCGAAGGTTAAAGGTTATTGAGAATAAAGAAAATGCGGGGTTTGCAAAGGCTATTAACCAGGGAATTAAAGGATCAAGTGGAGACTATATATTTATTACAAATGACGATATTGTTTTTGAGAAAAATAGCTTGAGAAATATGATTGAATATATGGAAAAAAATCCAACAGTCGGTATTACCGGCGGAAAAATTTTTCTCAAAAGTAGCCCAAAAAAAATAATTTCCTGCGGGTTTATGATGAACCGATGGAATGGCAACATTTTCCGCGCTCCTTACCCCGACAAGATAAAAGAACCAGACTGGGTGCAAGGATGCGCAATGCTAATACCCAAAATTGCTCTAAAAAAGCTTGGACTTCTTGATGCAGGATTCTCGCACTACTTTGAAGATTTTGATATTTGCCTGCGCGCAAAAAAATCAGGATTTTCTGTACACTACTTTCCGGATGCTATTTTCTGGCATGGAGAAGCAACAACAGGAAATAAAGACAAAAAAAATAAATACTATCAATGGTACAAAAACAAAATAAGATTTATAATAAAAAATCTCCCTCTTATCAATATTATAAGCATTCTCTCATTGCAATTGTTCCTTATTACGCCTTACCGATTAATCGTACGACACGACAAAAGATTTATTCCTTTTCTAAAAGGATTGTTGTGGAATATTGCACATCTGGAAGAAACGCTTTCCGTTCGAGCAGGAAAAACTATATAAAATAATGAAAAAAATAAAAATTCTCCATTTAGGTTGTGGTATAAACAAAATACCCGAAGCTCTAGGTATAGATATTAATAAAAAATCGAATGCTGATATAATCCATGATTTAGATAAATTTCCCTACCCATTTAAAGCAAACCAATTTGAAAAAGTAATAGCCGACAATATTATAGAACATTTAGATAATATACCAAAGGTAATGGAAGAAATTTATAGAATCTCGAAAAACGGCGCCAAAGTTTTTATAACAACCGGCCACTTCAGCGGATTGGATAGTTTTACCGACCCAACTCACAAACATTTTTTTACCAGCCGTACGTTTGATTACTTTATTCCGGGAACAGCTTTATATAATAAATACAACTATTCTACCAAGGCAAAATTTAAAAAAGTTAGTGTTAAACTTGGATCTACAATTAGTTCTAATCCAATACTTAAATTAATACTGCTTTTTATTAACAACTATGCTGTATTGTACGAAAAACGTTTTGCTTTTATTTTTCCTGTTGGCGTAATCTCTTACGAATTAGAAGTAATTAAGTAATGAAAAAAATAATCTTAGAAAAACTTTTTGCCTGTCCCCGTTGCCAAACATATTTACAAAATGTTAAAACGAGTAAGGGTAAGTGTAAAAAATGTGGATTTACATATAAAAAAACGGGTAATATCTGGCACTTTTTGCACTCTCCGATAAAAGAATCAAATGATTCGCTTGAAAAATACAACTCCATGCATACAGAAGCGTTTGGCGGGCCGCAGGATGGATCGTATGAAATACTTGCAAGTATTGCCCGAGGAAATAAAACGATTGATATTGCTTGTGGTGAAGGAATAATCGAGAAATTAGCGCCTGAGACAGTTGGCGTTGAATTCTCATTAAATGCCTTGAAGAAAGCTAAGATAAACGGCGCAAAGTATTTGGTTTTGGCCGATGCGCATGCCCTTCCCTTTGTCGATAATGCTTTTTATATAGCTATATCATCAGGGAACCTTGAGCACTTCGTAGATCCCCAAAAAGCAATCAACGAAATGGCACGGGTTTCAAAAATTCAAATTATCATAGTACATAAATATCCCCCACTCCCCTTTGCAGCTTTTTTATACAAATTATTCACATTGTTTTTGAAAATCAAACATCAGCCAATTGAAAATCCTATTGAGGAAAAAAAACTTTTGAGCATGATGAAAAACGCGGGACTTTCTATTGTCTACAAAGGCGTTTGGACTCTGCCTGTTAACTATGGACGGGTTATCAAATTCCTTCCCGAGCTAAATAGTATCCCTAGCTGTTCATTTGTAATATCAATCAAAAAATAAAATGTTCATTGCAATACTAATCATAGGCATACTCCTTCGAATTTTCGCCTTAAACCAACACGATTTTTGGTTTGACGAAGCATTCACTTATCATATCGCACGACTTCCTGTCAAAGATCTTATTGCTGCATCTCTTACCGATAATAACCCGCCGCTATATTATTTGCTAATCCATTTTGTTTTAAAAATTGGACAAAATGAGCTAATACTAAGGCTTCCTTCACTTATTTTAGGTATTTTAGCGATTCCTCTTATCTATATAGTTTTAAAAGAACAGATTAATAGAAAGGCAGCCATAATTGCCGCATCGCTTTTTTCCGTGTCTCCTCTTGCAATTTATACAGCCGCTGAGGCCCGCCCTCATGGGCCTGCTGTTATTTTTACACTGTTTATCTCTATGGTATTTTTTAGGCTAATTAAAAAATCAAACATAAAATATAGCGTCCTTTTCATTTTTCTTGCTATTCTTAGTATATACGTTCATTTCTATACTCTTTTGCTTTTTTTGCCGTTCACTTTGATCGTTGTATTTGGAAAGAGTCGGATTAAAATCTTAAAATGGTTGATTATTCTTTCTATAATACTTTCAGCTCTTATACCATGGTTCTATTTCTCAATCCAAAAAATACATAGCGATTGTGCTTGTCCGCCAACATTTCTTTCTTTACCCTCAGCTTTGGTCTCACCCGTAATTGGAGGGGTCGGAGAATTCACTCTTCGTTCTTTTCCTACACTCCCCTTACCGATTTTCTTGCTTTTTGCTACAACTACACTTATACACCTTCTATTGTTTTTAAAAGGCCTTGCTCAAAACCGCTCTATCGCATTTCTTTATCTTGTGCCGCTTGCGATTTTAAGTCTTTTTGGATTATTCTTCCCTGTTTTCTCCCCAAAAGCATTTGCTATTTTTAATCCTATTTATTTTGCTATAGTAGCTATTGGCATCGTTTCCTTTAGAAAGTCAGGCCTAATTACCATTCTGGTAATAATTTTGCTTGGAACAATCAGTTTGATTCAAGCTGCCAATCCTTTTTTTGCCGGCACAAGATTAAAACCCATCTATATTATTATTAAACACAATCGATCTATTCCCGTTTTAAATACCTCACTTCTTACATATTATTCACTTGATTATTATTCGCAAGGAAATCAAAAGCATATTCTTATTACTCAAAATCCCCTTTCAATAGAAACATTAAAATTTATCGGCGGACAAAAACAAGAAGTTGATCCAAAATCTGATAGACTTTGGCTGGTTGATACTGAAAAATGGACAAATACAAAGGATCGCGAAAGTGCCATAAAAATAATCTTCGACAAATACTCTGTTGAAAAAACGTATAAAATTGACAAAATCTCTATAGTCTTATTAAAAATAAAATGAAAATCGGAGTATTAACAGAAATCATCAATTATCATTCAGGCGCAAGAGCGCCGTTAATGATAGCAAAAGGTCTGGCAAAACGCGGTCATAAAGTAACAGTGTTTGCTTATGATTTCATGCTTGATCAGCCTGCTTTTGATGATCTAAAAAAAAGCGGTGTAGAAATTGTTTTGATCCAAAAAAAGAAAGTAAAATATATCGGGAAATATCTATCCAGCATTTCTTTATTTAAAAGTCTTAAGACGAATCCTCCTGATGCTGTATGGTTCTCGGGTACATTGCCATTCTTCTTTGCCGCAAAACTCGCAGGAATTCCCATAGTCCGTATGTATCAAGGCACACAATTCAACGCATTGCTAGAAAATAAAAACCCAAACGAAAAAAACTCCCTAAAAGATGCTTTATTGAATACAATTGCGAATTGGTATATTTATTTAAATGATTTCATATCATTTAGACTTTCAAACTCCGTTGTTGCCATTAGTAAATTCGCAGCAAAAGAAGGTGAAACGCTTTATAAGAAGAAATGTGATGACATTATCTATCATGGAACCACTTTTTTACCAAAAGTAAAATCTTCTGTCAAAAAACAAAAAAACTCAATAAAGATTCTTTCTGTATCCAGGATTACCCCATATAAAGGTTTTCATTTGATACTTGAGGCGGTAAAAAAAGTAAAGACGAAAAAAAATATCCTTGTTACGATTGCCGGCTCGCAAGCAAAACATCATTATGTAGAATATTTGAAAAAAGTTGGCGGAGACAATATTAAGATAGTTCTTGATCCATCAGATCTTGATCTTGCAAAGTTATATCAGGAAGCGGACTTTTGTGTTGTCGCGGATAGGTTTTTGTATTTTGGACTGTCAATCTACGAAGCAGCTTTTTTTGGTAAGCCAACCATTTCTCTTAACAATGCTGCTGCTTCAGAAATTATCGATCACGGCAAAACAGGATTGATTGCAAAAACGCCAGAAGAACTAGGGTTGTATATAAAGAAGCTTTCTGAAAATCCTATCTTTAGGAAAAAACTTGGTATTTCAGCGCAAAAGTTAGCCCTGCAATTTACATGGGAAAAATGCGCGCTTGAGTGGGAAAAGGAACTATTAAAATATGCCAAACAACCATTACAATAAACAATATTTTGAAGAAAGAGACCATCTTGATCTGCATATAGCGGAATCAATAATGCTATTTATGGATGAGCATAAACTCAAAAGCCTATTAGATATTGGCTGTGGAACAGGAAGAATGGTTAAATATTTTAATGACTTGGGTTTCAAAGCATTAGGTTGCGACATTTATGATGACGCCCTAAAAGCTGCAAGAAAGATAAATAAAAAAAACTCTATTGTGCGAGCCTCTGCTGTAAAGCTTCCATTTAAAAAAAACGCCTTTGATATGATCATTTCGATTTCTGTAATCGAGCATTTAACCCCAAAGGAGGCAGAAAAATTTATAAAAGAAGCAGAACGCGTACTAAAACCGGGTGGATTTATTTTTTTAGTTACCCCAAATTATTCAACTCCAATCCGACTGTTACAAGGGAAAAAATGGTTTGGCTATTTAGATCCTACACACGTTAATTTTTATACACCAAAACGCTTATCAACTTTATTAAAGAACTCTGGTTTTATAAATACAAAAACTCGCTTTAAGACTATTTACGGGTCAACATTTAATTGGGAATTCCCTCCCCTTTTTAGCAAGCTGCCTTATATAGTAAGACCATTTCTCGTTTACCTTTTCTTCTCCTCGCCACTGTCAATAATACGGAATAGCTTCTGGCTTGCAGCACAAAAATATGAATAAGAAATTAAAAATCGGCATTGTTACAGATCAGCTCTTGGCAGGAGGAGTACAGCTTGGCGCGATTGAGCAGGTAAAAGAGCTTAATAGACTGGGACACGATGCCAAGCTTCTAATTCTGATGAGAAAAAAATACTCAACTGACTTTTCTTATCTTGTCAGAGATATCCCTTATCAATTTCTGTCTGATTCCTACCCATTTATTTTCAGAAAAACAATTAAATTTCCAATTTTTAGCTTTTTATCCACACTTCACCTTATCAGCCCGCTTTTAGCGCCGCGAGTACTAAAAGTAAACGATTATGATGTATTGATAAGTCTTGGTACGACAACTTGTCTTACAACTCAAGCAATTTTCCGAAAACATAAGACTCCTTATATTGCTGTCATTCACGATCCAATTGAATACATTTTGGAAAAAGCGTACTATAATACTTTTCTAAGGTACTTTTTTCCGCTTTTAACATCAATCGGAAGATATTTTGAGAGTTCATTCGTCAAAGACGCTGCGGAAACTGTTATTATCTCAAAGGTTCACTACGATTATATAAAAAGCCATTATGGAAAATCTCCTAAAATCCTTGGATTCGGGACTAAAACGCTTGATAAAATCCCTAAGGAAAGGGGTGAAAATCTTTTATCATTTGGCAGGTGGCAAAAGGAAAAAAATCCTGATTTTTTGCTAAAACTTGCAAAAAAATTGCCTTATGTAAAGCTTATCATTGCTGGAAGCTGGGTTGATCAAACTGACTTAAGCAAGTTTAAGGAAAAAATATCAACACAGCAGCTTGATAACAGGGTATTTTTAATCCCCTACTTTGATGACAAAAAACTTAAAGCCTTGTGTAAACAAGCGCTTGTTTTTATTCATCCCCACTTTGAGGCGTTTGGGCTAGCAGCTTTGGAAGCTGCCGGACAAGGGTTACCCATTATTATTCCTCAAAAATCCGGAGTAACAGAAATTTTTGTGCACGGTATTCACGGATTCTTTCCAAAAAAAATTAACGTAGATACATACAAAAAATATATTACCAGGCTTTTCTCTAGTCCAAAGTTAGCATACAAGATGGGTTTTGATGCATGGAAGAAAGTTGCCCAAGAATCTTCATGGGAGACAAATATTATGGACTTACTTGAAATAATCAATTCCGCTCTACATTTGAATGATAAACCAAACATATTGGTCCTCGAAACCGGTCATGCATTGGGAGTTCCCCTGGCCGGTGGTGATAAATTAATGGAACCAATGGCAATGCGCCTAAAAGACAAGTATGAATTTTCAATTATTGTCTCTGCTGTAGGCGCGAAGCACTGGAAAGACGCTCTCCTTAAGAAAGAAATGATAATTCTTCCCAAAACAAAATTTGATGAAAAAGGTAAGCCTGTAGAGGTATTCCTCGCCTACTGTATAAGAATGTGGCAAACGTTTAAAATCCTCAAAGCTAGAGTCAACATTAGATCACGTTTTCGCAATATAATTTATTCTTCAACAAATATTCTGCCGGATATACTTCCTGCTTACTTTACAAAGAAGAAAGACGTAATATGGATTGCGCGGGTACATCATCTTATTCCACCCCCAAACAAGCGAGAGGGAATATTCATTGTTAATACTGTCTCCTACATAATGCAGTTACTTTCTCTTTATATGATAAGATCCCGAGCAGATCTGACTCTTGTATTAAACTATCAGCTCAAGAAAGATCTTATGAAAAAAGGATTCTTAAATGAAAAATTGCGTGTTCTCGGAGGAGGAATTGAATATAAAAATATTGTTAATCTAGCTCCAAAACACAAGATCAAATTTCAAGCGGTATTTTTAGGCAGACTTCATATAACTAAGGGTATTTTCGATACTATCCCTATTTGGAAACAAGTTATAGACAAAATTCCTAATGCAAGATTAGCAATTATTGGAGATGGTCCGTCGGATATCAGGAAGCTTTTGGAAGAAAGAATTAGAGAAAATGGACTGCAGGCAAACATAAAGTTGTTAGGATATCTTCCCTATAAGGATGTTTACGCTATTATGAAACAGGCTGATATCTTTCTCTTTCTTGACCATGAGGCAGGATTTGGCCTTGCTGCAGCGGAAGCAATGGCGTGTGGACTTCCTGTAGTTGGTTATGATATTGGAGTATTAGGAACCATTTATAAAAAAGGGGTCAGAAGCGTTCCTCTTGGTAATGTTGAACGTTTTTCAAAAGAAATAATCATGCTTCTTTTGAATACATCCTTTAGAAAAAAACTTGCCAAAGAGGCAAAAATTGAAGCAGAAAAACACGACTGGAATATAACTAGCGATAAATTCAGCCATCTTCTTGATAAAAGTGTTTTAAATCATGAATAATTCATTTTGCTCCTTATGCTCAAGACCTTTAAAGGCAAAGCTTTTTGCCGCTCCTGATGGAAACGATAACAATAAGCTGTACAGTTTTTATCAATGCGCCGGATGTACCCTAGTGCAAATACGTCCATTCCCGAATAAAAAAAAGATTGATAAATATTATTCATATGTGGATGCAGATAATCACGCAAAAATAAAAAATCAGCAGATCAATTTTTTGTATAACCTGCCATTGGGAAAAATAATGCTCAAGAAATATATTGATCTTTGCTACCAACAAAGATACCAACTCATTATAAAACTGCATACAAAAGGAAGGATTCTGGATATTGGCTGTGGAGAAGGATCATTTTTAAAAAAATTTACTCCAGAAAAATGGCAAAGGGTTGGGATTGAGATTAATAAAAATTTAGCAAGAAGCGCAAGCCTCAAGCTTAAGAATACTATTATCTCAACCAAGCCCCTTGAGTCTGCAAGTCTACCGATAAATAAACTTGAAATAATTACTATGTGGCATGTTCTGGAGCACATAAATAATCCTACCTTAGTTTTGGAATCCATTAAAAAACTTATAAACCCTAACGGATACCTTGTTATAGAAGTACCCCACGGCAACAGTCTTTATAGAAAAATTTTTAGAGAAAATTGGCAAATGCTGCTTCTCCCCCAACATTTATTTTTTTGGACAGGTAAATCTATTACCCGTATTTTAAAAGAAACAGGTTTTCAAACTGTACGGGTATCCTATCCGGGCATAATTAGCTTTAGCGGATCAAGCAGTCTTGCCAATTTTTTACGCTCAAAAAAAGTTAATACTTATATTGCAACTTTGATAGCAATTTTATTTTTTCCACTAGTTTTAATCATCAATATACTTTCCCTTAAAACTCGTGATAATATGTTAATTATAGCCAAATTAAAAACATGAATAATATATTCTTTATTACAACACTTAAACATATAGCTATAAAAATTTTTAATCTTCTTATTTTCATTGCTTTTTCCGCAATTCTTATATATATCTGGTGGATACTTGCCGGAAAAACATATCTACAAAGCCAGCAACCTATGGGAGGTGACTATTTCAATGCTCTAACTTATGTTAATTTCTTTTATAATCACCTCCCTCTGCCTCCAACAGGATGGATACCGTTCTGGAATGAAGGATCATCGATTATTGGAGGCTATCCATGGCTCTCCTTCTATCTTATGAAGCCGCTTATGGCATTTTTTGACCCCGCAAGCACCATGGAGATTTTTGCGAGTGCGTCTATTGTAGCTTTTTTCGTTGCTTGCTTTTTACTATTTCAACAAATAAGCAAAAACTGGCTTATTGCGTTTACATTAACCCTGATTATTATTGTAACCCGCGCCACTTATTACCCCCTAATGACTGGAGGTTTTGTGGTATCCGCAACAATCCAATGGTATTTACCTTTGGTATTATTCTTTTTATACAAATTTCAAGAAAAAGCCAGCCCAAAATATCTTGTTGCGGCCTCAATACTTGGCGGGTTTTCTCTTTTGCAGCATGCTCCAACAAGCCTGCTTACGATTATCGCGCCATCAGCTCTGGTTCTGCTGGCTTTACCTGTTTATCAAAAAAACTTAAAAAATAAAATATTAACTGTTGTTTGGTTTTTAGCGCTCGCATCTGCAATCGGATTGGCTGGAATATATACGGTAATATTGCAAAATTTTCTGGGATCTGGCGGTGATGCCTGTCAAAGCCCGGAGTGCTGGGGAATATATCCAAAACATTTGATTGTATGGATGAGCTTTTTGACTCCCATAATTCTAATTGCTTTTTCAGTTCTTGCAATATCTATAAAATTATTTAAAAGAAAAACTCAAATGTTGTCCTTTTTGCCTGCATTTATGGGATTTATTGTCTTTTTCGCTTATGCTTTGTTAGCAAACTTACACTTAATAAATGGGGCTGCCAACGTGATGTTTCCAACAAGGATCTTCTGGGCGGCAAACTTATTCCTGCTGTTAATTACGGCACATCTTTTCCGATCAGTTAATAAAGTTTTACCAAAGATAACTATGTTAATTTCTATAATGACTACTGTAGTAGTAGGATACGCTATCTTAGTTTATCCTCCCAACATACATAAAGACGTTATTAACATAGATCCTGTGGATAGCTATAAATTTACAATCGACAAGTATAAAACTAGTGAATTAAACGAGATTGTTCCGGAATGGATTCCTATTCATGAAGTTAACTGGCGCTTAGACACATTCAATCCGGGGATTGTACAATGGTGGAATTATATCGCGAAGATGCCGTCCACTCGCGGGTATTCTGCTCACCCACTAGGAACTCATCGCGATTGGCAATATTTACTTCAATACTCAACAAGAAATCCAATAGTTGAAAATGAAGAGCTTGTAAAAAACAGAGCGCTTTTTTTGCTTGACGCTTTTGGTATAGGCTATTATGAAGGGTCAATTGCCCCATATCCTCAGTCGATTCTTTCAGACCCACAAATTGTCCTTAAAAACGGCCATTCAGACATGCGTCGCGATGTAATATGGTATCAATTTTCACCCGATGTAATTTCTCCCATAGTTTCACCTAACAATAGCAACACTGTTCTTTTTATTGGTGACGATAAAGGATACGACAGCTTTATAAGAACCATTGCCATGACCAATATTAATTCATTCAAATTCATACCGGTTAAAGGACCACAAGACATAGGAGCAGTGTCACAAAAAGAACTAAGCACATTTAAAGCAGTTATATGCTACCGCTTCAAAGGCACAAACTGGTCCAATATTACCTCTTTTGCTAAAAATGGCGGTTTAGTCTTTATAGAAACGGGTTCTCTGGATAATCCTCCAAAATCAAATCTTGGCGATATTTTTCCCACTAACAATCTTTCAGATCTTGAAGTACAGGGATCATGGAGCAATACCGATTCCGAAAGGTCTCCAATTACCGAGAATATTAACCTTAATAAGTTTTCTCCCCTTATTTTTGAAGGGAACCCATGGAAACTCTCTGCATCGAAAATATCAAATCTGAAACCTTGGGCTAAACTGATCTTAAGAAAAGGAAACAATGTTATTATGGCCTATGGAGAATTAGGGAATGGACAGATTATTTGGAGCGGAATGAACCTGATGTATCATACAGTCAGAAATGATAACTATGAAGAAGCAAAAATGTTTGGAAATATGTTATCTTCAGTAGCAGTAAAAAATACAACTGAGCCTGATTTTAAAATCCAAAGGACTAACCCAAGGATTATAAATATCACTGGCAACAACTTTAATGGAATATACTTTAAAGAAAATTATGATTCAGGCTGGAGCGCGAAAGAAAACGGTCAAAAGCTAAAAATCTACAAAGCCGGACTTGATTTTATGTACATTGTAATTCCTCAAGCCAAACAAAATCAAAATATTACCCTCTCATATAATGGAAGTCTTACTAATTGGCTTTTCTTCTTAATGAGCTTATTTTCGCTCATACTTGCGCTTTTGTATACTATGATCCCCCACCCTTTTCATTCTATTAAGAGACACGCACACCACCACATTAAACAAAAAATCGGAAAAAAACTTACAACATGGTGGCAACGCGAAGAAGAGTAGCTTATTTTGATGGTATATCAGGCATATTTTTCCAAAATGATTCTTCATGCAAACCTGTTTTTATTGTTTTACCAAATATACGTTCTGCAAGTTTTTCTGAGCGCGGATGCTTTAAAAGAAAGTTCTTTATAAAAGATTTTACATGTACCATTGAATCAAAAGCATACAGGTAATAATAAAAGGACGGATATGCTTTTTTGCTTTTTACAAATTCTTCCATTTCCCGCCTTAAATTTATGCTTGAAGTTGTTAAGACTTCTTCAAACTCAAAACTATTTTTCCAAAATAGATACGACGAATGATCCTCGGGTTTAAGTTTTTTTAAATAGCTTTTAGGTAAATGATATTTCCATGAATGGTGTATAAAATGATTTTTAAAACGGAAGATAATCTTATTTTTGACTATATCTATGAGCCAGCGATGATGAGAATAGCCTGCAAAACGCTCTCCTTCCATCCCCATGATTGATTCTATCGTTCTTGACGGAAATCCTATGTATCCCCTTTTTCCGACCCTGATGATTTCTGAACATACGTACAGAGGATCTTTTATATCTTCCAATGTATCAGAACAAACAACAAAATCTATCTCTTTATCTTTAAATGGCAAAGGCTTCCTGCTGCTAATGTCTTGAACAATCCAGGAATCTTTTGAAAAATGCTCCTTGTCTGGTCCTTGAAAACCATGTATACCGCGGGTTTCATAGGGCATAAGATCTACTACATAATTTGCCCTGTTGAATGGAATTGCCCATCCCCCAATATCCAAAACTATGTCTTTTGGAGATATGAGCTTAAGTACCTTCTTACAATTTTTCTCAAGCATATTATACTCTTCTGAAGATAATTGGAATAGTTTCGCGTAAATATCCAAAGGTTATCTCTCCTCCAGCCTCTTTTTTCAAACTCGCGTCTGATATGCGTCGGGATACCTGTATTTGTTTGCGTTTTTTAAGGATCATCGGCAATCGGCTGATGACCCATATCCAAGCTCCAACTGTACCAAAGATGTAGTTTAATTGTCCGCGAACCATGAATATTAAGCTACCAATCAGAGAAATCAATAAACGGGTAAAAATTGCTAAGAAAACATTTCTTGTGTCTAAATTTTTAATCGAAACATATAGATTATGCCTTAATGCGTCTGTAAATACAATCGTATTTACCGAACCTCTCCCTTTATGATACATTCTAGCTAAAGGCAAACAGTTGATTCTGTATCCAGCCAGCCATAGACGCCAACCGAAATCAACATCTTGATAGTAAAAACGGCAAACTTCGTCATAACCATTAATTTGGCGAAATGCTTTGGCTCTGACCAAAAGCGCATCTCCTGCCAGAATTTCATGGATTTGATTTACATTTTTTCGATACCGCAAATCACTCACTATAATTCCATTCGGATTAAAGAGAAAACCGGTAGTCACAATTTTGTCTTGTTTTTCGTAATCGTAAATTGCGCCTTGAACAGCTGCGATCTCTCTATGCTTTTCTAAAAAATCCACAAGCATGGAAAGATAATTTTCAGAAACCTCCATATCCGCATTCGCCAAAAATAGGTATTTACCATGAGCATTTCTTGCGCCGCGATTGATTGCGGCAGGAAAACCTTGATTTTTAGTTTGGCGAATGACCTTTACATGAGGAAAATATCTCTTTACGTAATCACTTGTGTCATCAGTTGAACAATCATCGACTAAAATAATTTCGTGTGTTACCTTCTGTTTTTGCAGGGCTTGTAAATTTCTGCTTAAGTAATGCTTATGATTGTATGTTCCTATAATAACTGATACCAAAACAGGAGAACTATTCATCTTCCCTCTTCCACCATGAATTCACCTGGCCATGCGCTTTTTTCCAAACCAGTCTTCTTAAACGCCCTAAAATTCTTCCTCCAATTAGTATTTCTTCTAACAGGAATGCTACGATTGAAAAAGAAACAATAGACAAAAACCATGTAACAAAAGACCCTCTATAAGCAAAAGTTATGTTTGTTTCGTTTTGAGAGTATTCAGCAGGTACCCTAACATACATAAATCCTGGATTTGCCGGGCCTGCTTTAAAGATTTTTATACCATGACTGCCGCTGCTGCCTATAACTTTCGCGCTCCATCCTGGGTACGCTTGTTCTTTAAAGAGAACTCCGGTTGCTCCCTGAAAATCAATCTTCCGTTTCTGAGGATTTATAAATTTAGCCTCGAATGTTGGCTCACTTGAAACAGGGATACCGTTCAACAATTTCTCTATAATGTTTTTGAAAAAACGTACCTCTTCAACATTATGGGAACGAATAGTGTGATAAGGCAAATTAATACCACTCCAAATAATCTTTCCTCCACCCACATCATAATCAATCATCACTGTTTTACCTTTATTTTTAAGAAGAATCGTACTCCCCTCCCTTATATCGGAATCATCGAACGGATAAGCAATGCTCCAAGCTTCATTATTAAAAATGGGTTCATCGAAAGCAGTAAAATCAATATCTTTCATAAGCTCCGATTCTCCAATTTCAAAATCCCATGTTTTCCCTAATGGTTTTCTCTCAGACCGATTCATTGGAAAAATTTCGGGCAATTCCGTACTTGTTGCTTCTTTTACTTCAACGCCTGTGTCGATAAATATTTTTTTCCCTTTTTTTACATAATCATTTAGTAAACGATACGCGTTACCTTTATTTGAATAATTGTAATCATAAACGATAAGACCATCAATCTCAGCAAAATCACTTGATTTTATCTGATCAATATACTGACCCAATTTTATTGGTATGACAAGTTTTGACGACATATTCATATCTGCCAAACTGCGAATAATTGTTTCGTATCCTGTGTCTGAGGCGATTATACCCAATGTCTGCGCATTGGTTGCTGAAAGAATTGGGCTTACATATTCATCTTTAACTTCGTAATAATGCAAAGACATATCGCCTGTATTATATTTTTCCTTATTAAAATCAAGCCGTTCATCCTGCTTGATATATGTACTATTGTTAAACGATTTAGGCAATGGAGTATACGAAGCTAACGACGGACCGGATTCAATGTATTTGATGCTATACCAGTCAACAAAAAACAATGTATTACTCAGAGCAGCGTCCGGAGGATAATGGAACTCTCCAACTAATTGATCCTCACCGTCTCCTTTGGCACTCTGACTCAAAGATGCATCTGTCAGGAAAAAGTACCCTCTGTTTTTGGCAGTTACCGGCGGGTCAAAGTATCCCCTTGCAAGCGGCATGCTATATAGACTATTCCACCATATATTTATAGTCTGGTCTCCTGAATACATTCTGTATTGTTTATTCTCCCCGTTCATCCATGAGGGAATAAGTTTCTTTTTTAATTCTTCATGCTCCCTACCGCTTGTTTGCAGGTTGAGTATGTTGGGATAGGCTGATGAAGTGTTGCTGCGGGGAATAATCTTGTCGCGAACACCTCCGGAATAATTCAGAAGCACAGGGAATGCTGCAATAAGAACCAAAAAACTTATTATTAAATGGGATACAAGATAAAAATGTTTTTTTTTAAAAATAATTCTCAACCCATCCTCCCCTGCTCCCCAGAACGCCGCAGAAAATATTCCAACCCACAATGGCGTCGCCCAAAAAAGCCTATACCATCCTCCATGGTAAATTGATATTCCATAGGCAAACATCCATGTATATACAACAAAATAGATAGCTAAAATTACGAATGGGATAACATAAGCGACAGATTTTTTTCTCCTGGTAATAATAAGCATCACAAAGAAAAATAGAAACGCGCCTGCAACCATATAGAATATTGTCGTATTTGTATCAGTAAAAATTCGCATCGGCTGTGCTTTATGAAACGCTATAACATCATTAGCCAATTGAGAAGCCGGACCTGCAGCAGTCGATGACGCAACATTATAAGAATCTTTTATAACAAATCCACTTAAGGCATTGCCTAGAGACGGATATGAAAAAGGCAGCGCAATTAAAAATGAAATTGTGATGTACAAAAATAAGGATTTAAGACGTTTTACAAATTTCATTCCTCCTAACCAAAAAATAAATAAAATTGCGGACGATGGATATATATACGCGATAACTATCTGTGGATGCGCCCAAATTGCAATACCCCCTAAGATCGACGCAAACAATAGATAGCGAATGTTATGGGATTTGAGATACAAAATTATAAAAAACAATACCCATGGAAAAAATGCCTGCGTAGCATGACTTGGAAGACTTCCGCCCCACATAAGAGTCCCATAAACTCCGACCGAATAAATACCTGCAATAGAAAGAACGACAGATAACACAATATTTCTTGATAAAACATAAAACACCCCATAAAGACCGGCAAAATATAGAGCCAAACTCACTAGCATCCAGACCTTAATGGCGTCAATAAGGGAAAAAAACAATGTGAAAGGTACAATAAAGTAATACTGTAAAATCGGATAACTTGAAAGTGTTGGCCAGCCTGAGAACCATGCATAACCCCACCCAATATTTGGAAGAACAAAGTTGTCTCTCAATAGATTAACAAGTGAGCCAGTATAGTAAAAGTCAACACCCCATAAGGGGTTCGCTTCTATATTTTCAGGAGATGGCGGGAACGTTGGATTATTGAAATACCATTCAGCCATGGGCCAGAAAGCAATGATAATAGCAACTACTGCAGCTATATGCAAAAAAACAAAAAAAAATAATTTTATGATTTTCATATTATTTTTAATGTCATGCCGAATTTATTTCGGCATCTCGAGCGAAGCGAGATCCTGAAACAAGTTCAGGATGACAAGGGACTAAAATCTTCATTCTTCCTCTCTCGCCCACCACGAACCAACCCGTTTTCTGGTTTTATGATACATTCTGTGTGCTCTGACTCCGATTATTTTACCATTAAATATAATCAGCTCCAAAACTAGAATAACTGCAATTATACTGATAAACGTTACAATCCAATATAAAGAATCGCCATTGTAGGAAAAAAGCACATCCGTAGTACTTGCATTATTTTTCTTTAAAGGAAGATACATAAACCCCGGAAATGTAGGGCCTGTTTTATAAATTTTCTGATCACCGCTCTTGCCATCTTTTGCAGACCATCCCTTATAAAATTCTTCTTTAAAAAGTATACCCTTTGGCCTATTATCTATTTTTCCATGGACTCTTTCCGGACTATTCCATACTGCATCTACCTTTACAATCTGCCCATCACCTAATGCAACAAGTTGGGTAATAATATTTTTGAAAAACTTCCCCTCCTCAACGATTGGATTTTGATTAATATGATACAGGAGATTCATGCCCGACCAAATAACCTTACCGTTTCCGTACTCTCTGGTAATGAAAACTGGTTTTCCGTGATTCTTCAAAACGACTTTTGACCCATCTCGCAAAGAAGAATCTTCCATTGGATAGGAAAACTTCCACGGATTATTATTAAAAATCGGCTCACCAAATAGACCAAAATCAATACCGTCAATCAGTTCATCAGGTATCTGTTCCAAACCCCAGTCTTTCCGCAGCTCTTTCCTTTCAGATTTATCAAAAGGAAAAACCTCACTCAAAGAATCTGAATCGGAATCTATAGTTTCCCCTCCTGTGTCGATAAAAAGCTTGCCTCCTTTTTGTACATAATCAGAAAGCATTTTAAATGCCTTATTTTTATTATGATACGAATAATTATGTAGGATAACCGCATCGAAATGGACCAGATCAATTTCTTTAAAATCATCAATAAACTTTCCAGCCTGAACAGGAATCAAGTAACGGGAATTAATATTCTCCATCGCAAGCCCTCTCCAAACCTGTTCAAAGCCCGAATCATCCGAAAATACAGCAATTGCAGGGGCATTTGCACCATACAATATCGGGCTCGTGTATTTCTCGTTCACCCTATAATATATAAGCGATTGCGTTAAATCCATTCGTGCTTCAGGCCGGCCCGATGCTGTTTCGTTGCGTAATATTGCGCCATTAACTGTAACAGTCTCTTTTTTATCAAAAAAATCACCCTCAACAAGATAGGAAGACGGTGGGGCATTGGACGCCGGCGACACATGTCCCCCTTCAAAATAATACACTCCATACCAGTCAGTGAAAAAGTGGGCAAAATTCTTCGCTATCTCCTCTGGAAATTTAAAATCGCGGACTATAGTATCATTGCTAATTGAGATATCAAGCAAGAAAAAACCAGCTCGCCTGGTAGTCCCTATAGGCGGATCAATGTATCCGCGGGCAAGCGGGATATCATAAAAACTATTCCACCAGATATTTACAGTCGCGTCCGATTCATAAAACCTTTTATTCTTATCATTTGGATCAATAAATGATGGAAGCAATTTACCTTTTAGATCTTCCTGATCTTCTTTATTAAGCTTCATGCTTAGGATCTCAGGGAAGGCAGAGGATGTATCTGAGTTTTTATCCACCTTGTCAATAGCTGAACCCATGCTCGTCATAAATGCGGAAAAGGCCAGAAGTATAAAAATAACTGCAGAGATGCCCACAATGGGTAAAAAAATAAATTTTAATTTACTCCCCATCCGCTCGCTAAGCCCTGTCTGAAAAAATCCCCACATAGCAGCGGCTAACGCTCCTGCCGTAATAGGAATTTGCCAGAATGCACGGTATGGATCATGTTTAAAAAAAGTAATTGCTCCTGATAGATTGAGCGCCGGATGAAGCGCTGTATAGCTGGCAATAAAAAGAAGCGGCAGGACAAAAAGCGCTTGCCTTCTTCTTCCGGCGATAAACAAACCTAGAATAAATAAAACAAAAGAACCCGCCAAGATGAAAAAAATTCTTTCATCGGTATCTGTATATAACCTGGAGATAACACCTGTATAGAAATCTGCTATTTCCTGTGAAATAGCTTTTTCTGCACCCTTTTCCGGGAGTGGATTAACAGAAGGAACTATTCTATCAATGAATATCGCATAGAAAAAATTATATGTATAGGTAAATGAAACTAAGGTAAAACCTGCTATGAATAAAAAAAAGTGTTTGATTATTCGAAGCAAACCGAAACGTCCTCCAATTCCTCCTGCAATAATTAGCAATAACAACGACGGTATAAGATACGCAACCATTGCCAATGGATGCAATAGGATTCCAATACCTGTTACCAGCATCATAAGAGACAGATATTTAATTTGAGGATTTCTCAAATATTTTACTCCGAAAAATAATCCAAGAGGAAAAAAACATTGTGATGCAAAATATGGAATTGATCCTGCCCAAGTCAAAGAACCATATGTATTTACAGACAATAAAATAAGTACTGCCAAAAACAATGATAAACCGAAATTTTTGGAAAGCTCATAAAACAAAAAGTAGGAAAAAATAAGAAGTAAGCCTAACGACACTAGCGCAAAAATCTGTACGCCTATCGGGCCGCCAAGATATCCAACAAAGGGAACCATAGCATAATACGAAAGCTGAGGAAAATCCTGCATAATAGGATACCCGCTGTACCCGAAATCTCTAAAACTATTAAAAGGCAAAGAAAAATGCTTTAAATAATACATAGCATGAGTAATGCTATTATAAAGATCAACTCCATGCGCGGGCACTGCAGAAAGATACCAAGAGGTAAATGGTTGGACAAAATAAACAATAAAACCTATCGCGATTAAATGAAGAATATAAACTAAACCTTTATATAAATACTTCGACATATAAAAAGCATAGCACACGCACCAGTAAAAACAAAAGACCTATTTAAAAATCTTATAATTATTGTTAAACTGATACCCTATGAACCTCTTAATACTGATCATTATCACATTTTTGGGACTCCTATTGAGAGTTTATGGAATTTTTACTATTCCCGTAACATTCGATGAGGCATTCAATATCCTTCTTCCCAAAACTATAGATCTTCCCCTTATGATCAAAGGCGTTGCTGAAGTGCATCCCCCTTTATACTTTCTTCTCTCCCATATTTGGGAGCGATTCTCGGACAATCTTCAATTTATCCGCCTATTATCAATTATTTTTGGTGTAGCAACAATTCCTTCAATTGTGTTTGTAGGCAAAAAAATCTTAGATCGACGTATTGGTTTGCTAGCCGCATTTCTCTTCACTATTTCCCCAAGTCAAATCTACTATGCTTCAATTGGCAGAATGTATGCCCTTGCGGTTTTTGAATCAACTTGGATCATATACTTTTTCATACAATTTCTCAACAAAAAATCTAACATAATCCCCTTGAGTGTTTTTCTATTACTTGGCCTTTATACGCATTATTTTTTCGTTATTTACCTATTAATTCTTAACATATATTTTTTTATACATCTGAAACAAACAAAAACTCTTTTAAAATCATGGGCCAGTATGAATATCGCTCTTTCTTTTCTATTTATTCCGGCTCTATTTATTATTTTTAAAGCAGAACCTTCTATATCGGTACCAAACATCAACCTTCTTAAGCTTCCTGTCTTTTATATTATCCCGCAAATTCCCTGGGAGACCATACAAGCATTAAAGATATTCCGGTATTATCAATTCGATTTTCCAAGCTTAGTTGCTCTGTTCCTTAGTGGTATGGCATTCATTCTTCTCGGAATAGGAATTCTCCGTACCAGATCAAATAATACACTAAGATTCCTGTTATTTACATACCTTATCACTCCACCCATTATTCTACTTATATCATATAATTTTATAAAAATTGCTGCATTGCGTTCCTTTATCTTATTTTCCCCATTTTTCTTTCTCCTAATTGCAGCAGCACTTCTGTCATTTCGCGCAAAGATTCAGATTGGATTAATTTTTTTATCAGCCCTGATACCTTTGGTTTATTATCTGCAAATCACTCATTACGCTCCAAATGAACTAAAACAGATAAATAATTATTTCACAAAAAATGATATTGTCGTCTATAATGATGTTACACTCTTTTTGCCAACAAAAGTTCTTAAACCTCAGGGAAAACATTTCTTAATATTTCCGGGTCATTTACAAAAAAACGCGTATAAAGCAATTAATGTACAGATAACAAAACCGGATGAAATTCCTCAATCAGATCAACTTTGGTATATGAAACAGGAAACAGACTGGCCTCCATATCAAGAGCAAGCAGACTCTTTGGAAAATTATCTAAAAAAAAGCTATGTAGAGAAAGAGCGAAAAACTTTTTACAAACTTCAACTGATTAAATATAAGAAGATTATGTAAAGTTAATAATATTCCAGCAGAGTAAACTCCAAGTATCCCTATCGTTTCTCACCCACCAGCCAAAAAGTTGGAGAAAAGAAAAGCAGAAGCGGTGAATTGAGGATCACCCACATAATATTATAATATACCAGCTTTTTCCAACGTTCACGTTCAAGGAAGTCAACATACTTTTCCAGCTCACTTTTTCTACTTGGTTTCACGAATTCGGTTTTTGTTTGGAATCCCTGATTCTTTAACTGTCTTGCAAGCCAAGTGGGAGTAATATAATTTATATGCATATATTCATATGGATGGTCTGGATGAGATGTTTTTGGGAAATATTTCCTAGGATTAAGAAACGCTTTTAAACCATGGTAAGCCGCCGCGATAAATAGTTTTGTTCCCCGCTCAAAAAATTTATTATTTGTGTGAACTATGATTTTACCCCCTTTTTTCAGCACACGCGTTAATTCATTAAGTGTTTCTTCTGTTTCTGCTTTGGTCAAATGCTCAATGACATCAAGCAAGAAGACAGCGTCAATAGATTCATCTTTAAAGGGCAGTTTTGTAACATTTGCTACTTTGAATTGAGCAAGCTTTTTCACAGCTACCTTCTCTTTTTTTAAAGCGTCCTGGCAAATTCCTATAGCTGTCTTTGCGTAATCTATGCCGATAGCAGACATGCCTAACCGTGCAAGGTGAATGACCAACTCCCCTTTACCGCAACCGATATCGAGATATGCAGCTGTTTTTGATTGTTTGATATAGCTTAACGCTCTTAGATAAACGTGTGCCAGTTTACCTACTTTTATAAACTGATCGTACTCACCTGCCGAATGATAAAACTCATGAGAGTAGTAGTATTCTTTTGTGTAATGACTTGCAGGTATTCCTTGCGTTGGTAGTACACTTTTCATAAGTC
>MFNZ01000026.1:5216-5506 GCA_001782195.1 Candidatus Levybacteria bacterium RIFCSPHIGHO2_02_FULL_37_13 | reverse complement strand
ACATTTGCTCCACAATTTATGTATAATAACTAAACCAAGTTTCGCACTTTGTCATTCTGAGCGGAGCGAAGAATCTCAAGCGAAGCGAGATCCTTCGGTCGCTATGCTCCTCAGGATGACAACAGCGAAAGTCGTAACTAAACCAAAATGCCAAAAGCTAAGATTAGTAAAAACACTCAATGCCTTATATGTAAAGGTAAAAAGCTCACCCGCTTTTTATCTCTTGGAGATCTGCCGCTCGCAAATTCTTATCTCACAAAAAAAGAATTAAAAAAAAACAAACTAAAAAT
>MFNZ01000026.1:374-5196 GCA_001782195.1 Candidatus Levybacteria bacterium RIFCSPHIGHO2_02_FULL_37_13 | reverse complement strand
GTCACACGTGTCATTTGGCTCAGCTACTTGACATTGTAGGCCGCCGTTTGCTTTTCAATAATTATGCATATTTTTCATCCGCCTCTTCAACGCTAGTTGAGCATTTTGAAAAGTATGCAGAAGATTTGATAAAAAAATTCCCACGCCAGTCAAAGCAATTAATAATTGATGTCGGCAGTAATGACGGAGTTCTCTTAAAGCCTTTAAAAAAACTTGGAGCACGGGTGTTGGGAGTTGATCCGGCAACAAACATAACTACCATTGTTAACAAAGAGCATCTTGAATCAATTAACGATTTTTTTGGTACGCATATTGTCCCGCATATAAATAATACTTACGGAAAAGCTGGGATTGTTACAGCGAATAATGTTTTGGCGCATACTGATAAAATTCATGACATTCTGGCTGCAACAAAACGCTTGCTTGCGCCCATTGGAGTATTTGTTTTCGAAATCCAGTATGTTGCGGATTTACTAAAAAAAAATGAGTTTGATGGTATGTATCATGAACATATTTGTTATTTCTCTCTACATCCCCTCATTTATTTATTGGAGCAATACGATTTACAAGTTTTTGATGTTTTGCACGTTGACAACCACGGAGGATCTCTACGTGTATATGCCTCCCATAAATCCGGACCGTTTCGAGTCAAAAACAGTGTGCAAAAATTTCTTCAGAAAGAGCGCGATCTTAAGCTCAATGAAGATAAAGTCTATAAAAAATTTGCCAGAAAACCGCTTATTATTAGAAAAAAGCTTACCCGTATGCTTTTCGATATAAAAAAACAGGGTAAAAAAATTGCGGGTTACGGAGCGCCGGCAAAAGCTACGACACTTTTGAATTTCTGTGGTATCACAAAAAATACAATTGATTATATAACAGATAGTACTCCCTCAAAACAAAACCTCTATATGCCCGGAAACCACATCCCCATTCTTCCGCCGGATACGCTTAAAAAAAATGTTCCTGACTATGTCATCATTCTTGCCTGGAATTCTGCTGATGCTATTATGAAAAAAGAGCAATGGTTCACAAAACAAGGAGGAAAGTTTATTGTCCCAATCCCCTATCCGACAATAATTGGATAATATCCTAGTCTATGTGTTTAGGCTAAACGTTGCCAAAAAACAGAAGATTCATCTATTCTCATAATTTTATCTTTAATATTCTTTTGTTTACGAAAATCACGTGTAGCCCTGCGGCAAGCAGTCATCGACCAATAATCATCAACAATAACATATCCGCCTAAAGATAGCTTAGGATAGAGATTTACCAGAATATCCATCGTTGATTCATACATATCTCCATCACAACGGACAAGAGCAAGCTTTTTGACTGGAATTTTGGGCAGTGTATCTTTAAACCATCCCTTTAAAAATCTAACTTTGTTATTTAGTAAATCATATTTCTTAAAATTTTCTTTTACCTGTTCAATAGAAACTGAAAGAAATTTAATCGTATGAAGATCAAGGCCTGTATCTTCCGGATACTCCTTTCCATCAGGAGTCGGCAAACCTTCAAATGAATCAGCCATCCATACTAATCTATCAGTAACATCATTAACTTTAAGAAGAGCGTTCATAAATATACCTACCCCGCCTCTCCAAACCCCAGCCTCAATAAAGTCCCCTTTAATATCGTTTTTTAAAATATCTTCAATACAATATTGAATATTATCAAGTCTTTTTAAACCAACCATTGTAGGTGCAAATTCAGGCCAATCTTGACCATTTATTCTTATACGCTTATAATCTTTTTTGTTATAAACAACAGAAAATCCTTTTGAAGCAAAAAAATTCGTAATCAATTTCTTAATTATTCCTTTAGGGATAAATGGCGGACCTTTTTCGTACTCAGCATACAGAAAATTAGTTAAGCTTTTTTTTAACAATTCTAGATATAATCTCTTTGTGTCCGTCATAATATAGTCAGTTAAATTTAGTTCCTAACTTTTTTCGCAAAATTCTGTGTACGACCAATTCCCGAACGAGCTGCACATCTTGCACCCACACCTTTTTCCTAAAATAAAAAAAGCTTAGAGCGTAGACAGATAAACCGGCGCTGCCTATTCCCATCAAATACCAGATTGATGTTACCGGAAAAAATAATGTAACCGAAAAAACCGCAAGACCGGTCAAAACCGAGAGTGCCAATGTTTTGAGAAGATCGGAAATTACATTAATTTTCACTTTTTTTCGTAATGCCAGATATAAGAGAACGCAATTAACTCCGGTCAAAAGCCATGCAATTGAAAAACCAATCAAGCCCAACTTTGATACAAGAACAAAAGAAAATGTCCATTGCAATACAACAGATAAAAGCGTGATATCGCGAACGGTTTTTGAATAACCAACTGCCCACAATGCATGAACTAAAATATCTTGTAAAATCGCGAATACTCCATAAATACAAAAAATGTATAATGTCCCCAATCCGGGAAGCCATTTATCAGTAAAAACAATATATGTGATTGGTTTTGCAAGAACAAACACAAGCGCTATAAGAGGAAAAGATATAACACTTGACAGATGCATTGTCCGTTCAATTGTCTTTTTCAAAATCTCAGGATCATTCTGTGACCTAGCCCCTAGGGGAAGCAGTATACGGGAAATAATTTCACTTATAACTCTTGGCAGGCCGGCAACTCCTCCCGCCCAATTCACAAGTCCAAGCGCGTTAACGCCCAGCATCCCGCCAACAACAACAGGAGCAACTGCCCCGCTCATAGTCCCATAAACAGCGCTTGCCTGAAAAGGAATCCCAAAAGATAAAAAACGCTTTAGATGCGTAAGAGTTAGCGAAAATCCAATTTGCCAGGGCCTTAATATAAAAAGGGTTATGACGGTCGTAAATTTACTTAATATAAGACCCCAGATAAAACTGGCAACACCAAAACCATTAAAAGCCAAATATATAGTACCAATGTTAAATACTAGAATTTCGCTCACTTCAGCAATTGCTATCCTCTTAAAATTGATCGCTCTTTCAAGCAATGCTTGAGGAACCAATTTTAAATTGTAAAAAATAAGCGCCAAAGAACTCATCTGAACAACAAATAAATGCGCCTTATCAAGAGGATGATTAAATAAATAAAACAATACCGGAACTAAAAACCAAAAAATAATGGATGAAATGATACCCAAAGACACATGAACCGTAAAAATACCTCGTAATTCAAGAAGCGTAGGTTCTTTTTTGTCTTGAATGATTGACATGTACAATCCGATATCTGTGAGTAAAAGAAATATACCCTGAAAGAATAAAACCAATGCGTAGAGTCCAAAAACATCGGGAAATAATAATCTGGCAAGCAATATACTGGAAGCAGTTTGAACCGCTTGCATCAAAATACGCCGGATTGCCAAGACAAAAAAGCTGTCAATAGCTTTTGTTTTAAGCATTCGTGTATCTTCTGTTTTTTTTTGCATAAGTTTTCTTCTTTATCTCAAAACCATTTCCCATTGCTTTTTAATCTGCTTGGCAACCACCTGGGGACTGTATAACTTAAGAGCTGACTTTCTATTTCGCTGACCTATTTTATGCCTTAGTTTAGGATCATGGGCAAACTTGATAATAGCATCTGCAAGGTCGGCAAATCGCTGCGGCTGAAGAAAAATCCCACCCTCGCGACCCACAAGATCTATTACTCCTCCATTTAGTGTTGCGACAATCGGGAGTGCTGAAGACATTGCCTCAGTAAGAACTCCTCCGCCAAACTGCGCATTCCATTTGGAGGTCGGAAGAGTTGGATAGACAAAAAGATCTGCGATGCGAAACATGCTATCCATCTGGCTATAAGGAAGTGTCATAAAAGTAATTACATACTGTAATCCATGCCGTTTGGAAAAACTTTCCAGATACTTCCTCTCCGGCCCTGAACCTATAAATATAAACTTAACATTTTTTATTTTTTCCCGTACCCGCAATGCTGCAGGAATAAGATCATACCATCCCTTCTCCCAAACCATCCGCCCAACTGCAAGAACAACAAAATCATCAGGTTTTAAATTACATTTTTTGCGCAATTTTTTTAGGTTTTCTGAATCCTGCTTTGCAGGAGGATGAAAAACACCGGTGTCTACACTTTGCGGAATAACTGAAATGCGTTTTTCATCGACCCCTTCAAGAAGTAGCATCTCTCTACTCATCTTGTTAATTGCAAGAAAACGGTCTGTCCCTTCAATAACCTCTTGTTTTAGTGCCATTTTGGCAGCATAATTATCATAGAGGAAAGGAATGTTTTCATGTATTGTTAATGTTACAGCTTTGACGATCCCCTTTTTCTTTGCCCGCACGGCCTGCAGTGAATATGCATTAAATAACTCGACACTATGAACAATATCGGATCCTGCCACTGCCTTATCAAAACCATTTAGCCACTGTGTGTCGCCAAACAAGGTATACATGATAGAAATAAGCTTGGGCATTGATGCGAAATATTGCGCGGGACATACAAGCTGCTTTATAGGAAATTGTATATTTTTTGTATCATTCACCGGTTTTGTTGAACCAATAGCAGTCAAATCAAACCATTCGGTCAATGGTTCATAAACCCGCATCTCCCATTTTGAAAGCCCGGGACCGCGAACAATTGCTATTTTACGTTTCATAATATTTTAAATTATAACAGATTGTATTTGAAAGATAAGTTTGTTATAGTAACAAAATCAATACTGAAGGATTGAAGTATGAAATGCTTGCTTATAGGCGGGGCAGGATTTATTGGCTCATGGCTCACTAAATACTTAACAGACATAGGATACAAAGTAATTATTATTGATCCCCTGATTCAGTACGAAAACGATAACCCGAATAGTCAAAA
>MFNZ01000026.1:0-336 GCA_001782195.1 Candidatus Levybacteria bacterium RIFCSPHIGHO2_02_FULL_37_13 | reverse complement strand
CAGTTATTTATAAAGGACGGTTTGAGGATATTGGTAAAAAAATTATAAAAAAAGAAAAACCTCAGATCGTTGTCCATTTGGCAGCGTATCCGCTTGAATATTCTTTTGATTCTCCTTTTTCGCTAAAACAGCTCACTGAAGATATAACGCTTACCTATCAAATAGTTTCATTGTTAAAAGAATATCATATTAAAAAATTTATCTTTCTATCGTCTATTTCAGCGTATGGCAATTTCGACTATACAATTACCGAAACTGCGCCGCTTCATCCAACAACAGTTTATGGGGTTTCAAAAGCAAGCGGTGAATTTTTGGTCAAATCCCATTTAGATAATT
>MFNZ01000025.1:2655-10327 GCA_001782195.1 Candidatus Levybacteria bacterium RIFCSPHIGHO2_02_FULL_37_13 | reverse complement strand
TCCTCAAAGCGATTTCGCAAAAGGAGTTAAGGATTTAAAAAATGCAATTACTATTTTTAGACAAATAGAAGCAAGAGGGGAATTGCCTTCAGATGTACGGGTAAAAATTAAGAGCGTTGATAATCTTATTAAAATTGCGGAAAGCATAATAGATCATACGCCTAACCTTTTTGGAATTAACGGGAAAAAAGTTTACTTAGTTCTTTTCCAGAACAACATGGAGCTTCGTCCAGGGGGAGGGTTTATCGGGTCATACGGTCTTTTAACATTAAATGCCGGTAAGATTGCAAGTTTTTCGATTGCAGACGTGTACGATGCGGATGGACAGTTAAAAGGACATGTGGAACCGCCATTTGCAATAAGAAGGTACCTGAAAATTCCCCATTTATATTTAAGAGACAGTAACTTTGATGTTGATTTCGCAAAAGGGGCATCCTCATCTGCTATTCTTTTAAACGCAGAATTAGGCGAAATAGTTAATGGGGTAATTGGAATAGATGTGTCTTTTGTCAGAAGTATCTTGGAAGCAGTAGGCCATATGTATGTTGCTGAATACAAAGAAACTGTAACGTCTGCAAATCTTTATGAGCTAACTCAGTCTCACGCGGAAAAAAACTTTTTTCCGGGATCCAGACAAAAGAAAGATTTTTTAAGATCGCTTTTTTCAGCAATGCAATCAAAGTTGTCATCTAACGATAGTGTGTCCTACTTGGAAATGGCAAAGTCAATTGATGAGGCCATTTCCCAAAAACATCTTTTGTTTGCTTTTAGCGATAAAAATATGCAAGATGTTTTTACAATAAATAAATGGTCAAGTTCTTTAGAGGGGTCACCAGACATTTCTTCTAAGTCTATTAATGATTTTTTAGGAATAAATGAAGCGAATTTGGGAGTTAATAAAGCAAATTATTTTGTGAAACGAAATGTTTCTCATAATGTTAGAATTAAAGAAAATGGAAGCATAACAGGTGAGGTTAATATAGATTTCCAGAATTCAAGCAATAAGTGGCCCGGAGGGGATTATATAAATTATTTGAGGATTATACTGCCTTTAAATACAACAATTTCATCCATCTCCTTTGATGGGGTTTCCCAGGATATTATTCCTGCAATTACAGACCCTTTAATTTATGAGGCAAAAAACTTCATAAAGCCTTTGGGATTAGAGATTGAAAGATACGATCAGAGCGGGAAAACAATTTATGGATTTCTTATGGATGTCAAAGCAGGGAAGTCGAAAAAGGTAAAAATTGAATATGATCTATTCCAAAGCATTCCTTTAGGGTCGCAACCTTTTTCTTATAATCTTCAAATCTTTAAACAGCCCGGAATAGATAGTTATCCTTATTCGTTTTCGATTAGTTATCCCAAAAGTTTAAAGATTATTAACGGTTTATCCTCAAGTTCTTTGGATATTGCAACAGACAAGGAATTAAAAATAGATTTTGCCCAAAAGAATTAAGATACGAGCTTTGCTGCGTTAACTTGTCAAAAATGGGGATTGCTAAGTAAAGAGGATTTCTATTAAAATAGGGAAGTTTAATGGAAAACAATATAATAGAAGCATCTTACCCAATTACGTTTCGAAAGGAGGACGCAGCTTCTTTAGGAGCATATTTAAAAAATCGTCAATCTGTAGTCCTAATCGGCATGAAGAGGGTAGGTATTAGCAACTTCCTTCGTTTTTTTCTAAACCACAAAGATATTGCAAAAACTTATATCGGAGACGAGAAATCCTATCTTTTTATACCAGTTGACCTTAATGATTTGGTAGAAAGGGAGGTTGGGCCTTTTTGGATACTTACCCTAAAACGCATTTTAGATGTTGTAAACAAGCGTCCTTTTGGCAAAGGTCTTAAGAAAAAAATCGAGATGTTATTCTTGGACAGCATTCAGTCTCAGGATCTTTTTTTAACTATAGATTGTGTTAGGAGAAGTCTTATTGCGCTTTCTGAAAATGGAATAGTGTCTACAATCTTTTTCTTGCGCTTTGATCGCATGAAAGATGCTATTACGCATGAGCTATTCGCGAACTTACAAGGCTTAAAAGACGCAACGCATCATAAGCTATCTTATGTTTTTACAAGCGTAAGAGGTCTTGATGATATTTCTCCAAGCGTATTCACAAGGACATCGTTATCTGTTTTTTCAAAAGATTTATACATAAAACCAGCCATTGAGGATGATGCAAAAATTATACTTAAAACATACAAGGATCGTTACAAGCTTACGCTTTCCGGGTTGGAAGATCAGATTTTGCTAGATACGGTTGATGGATATGTTCAGTATTTACAGCTTGCACTTATTTATCTTCACGAAAAAAAAGTTCCTATAAAAACAAGAGATGATTTCTTTAAGTCTCTATCTTATGACGAGGAGGTTGGACTTCAGTCCGAAGAGCTTTGGGAAAGCTTAACGCAACAGGAAAAAAACGTGACTACAAAGATAATAAAAAACGATAAGATTGCCAAAGAGGAAAAAGATAAAGCAAAGTACTTGTGGGATACAGGTTTTGTAACGGGCTCTAAGATTTTTAGTCCGCTTTTTGAGCATTATGTAAAAGAGGTAGAGAAAGAAGCGTTAAATAATTCAAACGGAGCATTGGAGTTTACAAAAAAAGAGAACCTGCTTTTTAATTATCTTTTGGATAACATTAATTTGGTTTGTGAACGCGAACAAATCGTTGAGAAAGTCTGGCCAGAGGTTGAGGCCTTGGGTGTTTCGGATTGGGCGATTGACAGGCTGATGGCAAGAGTTAGAAGTAAGCTTAAGCTTCAGAAGAGTCAATATGAGATTCAAACGATTAAAACAAGAGGCTACAAATTAGTCGAATCGGGCTCGCCTCGCTAAGTGTGAAGAAGTAGGCTATAGCCGCCGAAGCTCATGAGCGAAGGTGGGAATAAGTAGGTAATTATTAGGGAAATAAATGGATAAAGTTTACGATCACAAAAGCGTTGAGGAAAAAATCTATAAAGAGTGGGAGAGAAAAGGGTATTTTAAACCGGAAATTAATCCCAAGGGAAAGCCTTATTCTATAATTTTGCCGCCTCCCAATGCTAATGGAGCGCTTCATTTCGGCCACGCGATGTTTACTGTGGAAGACATTCTTATCCGGTATCATCGGATGAAAGGGGATAGTTGTCTTTGGCTTCCTGGGACAGATCATGCAGGAATAGAAACACAATTTGTGTTTGAGAAAAAATTGAAACAGATAGGAAAATCCAGATTGGACTTTGACCAAGGTACGCTCTATAAAATGATTTGGGAATATGTAGAAGAACATCGGGGAGGGATTCAAAATCAACTTCGCAAACTTGGATTTTCGCTTGATTGGTCGCGGGAAAAATATACCCTTGATCCTGACATTATAAAACTTGTTTATAAAACATTTAAGAAAATGTACGATGAAGGTTTGGTTTATAGAGATTTTCGGCTTGTAAATTATTGCACTTTTGACGGTACCAGCTTTTCGGATTTGGAAGTAGTAAATACAGAAAAGGAAGGAGTTCTTTATTATATAAAGTTTCCAATAAAAGGTGGGGAATTTATTACAATAGCAACGACAAGGCCAGAGACTTTGGTTGGAGATGTGGCTGTAATGGTTAACCCAAACGACAAAAGATACAAGGGTTTTGTTGGCAAAAGCGCAATACTGCCTCTTGTTAATCGGGAAATTCCAATAATTGCCGATGAGTATGTCGACCCGCAGTTTGGGACAGGAGCTGTAAAAGTAACTCCGTCGCATGATTTTAATGATTTTGAAGTAGCAAAAAAGCATAATTTAAAATATCCTCCAATTATAGGGTTGGATGGGAAAATTAAAAATACCAGAGTTATTGACGGATTATACGTAAAACAAGCAAGAGTTAAAGTTTTGGATTTGCTTTCCGAAAAAAACCTTCTTGTTAAAGAGGAAAAACATAAAATGGTTTTGAGAACTTGCTACAAATGCAAAAATGTTTTAGAGCCATTGTCTTTGGAACAATGGTTTGTAAAAGTTAATCCTTTGACGGAAAAAGCGATTAAGGCAGTAAGAGATGGGAAAATAAAAATTATACCTTCGAATTTTGAAAATATTTATTTTCAATGGTTGGAAAATCTTAGAGATTGGAATATCTCAAGGCAAATTGTATGGGGAATAAGGATTCCCGCTTGGAAAAACAAAAAGACAGGAGAGTGGATTGTTACTGAGGGAGAAAAGCCAAAAGGGGATGAGTGGGAACAAGATCATGATACTTTTGACACATGGTTTTCTTCTGGTCAATGGCCTTTTGTAACTCTTAAGACAACAAAACCAGGAGATTTTGAGAAGTTTTATCCAACCTCTGTTATGGAAACGGGATATGATATTTTGAAAGCATGGGTGTCGCGAATGATCATGGTGGGAATATATATAACAGGAGATGTGCCTTTTAGAGATGTTTTGGTTCATGGACTTGTAAACGATCCATATGGTAAGAAAATGAGTAAATCCAAGGGAAATGTCGTGAATCCATTGGAACTAATTGAGAAGTATGGTGCGGATTCTGTGAGATTTGCACTTGTTTATGGAAATGCAACGGGAAACGATCAAAGCCTTTCATATTCAAAGCTTGATGCTGCCCGTAAATTTACGAATAAGCTATGGAATATGGCACGGTTCATTACTCTTTGTCATCCTGAACTAATTTCAGGATCTAATTCCTCAAGTACTGAGATGCCGAAACAAGTTCGGCATGACACGCAAGACTTGCTCAAGATGGCTAAAAACGAAAATGATAAAGAAATGGTTAAAAAGACACAGGAATTGGTTAAGGAAGTAACGGGATATTTGGATAAATATCAGTTTAATTTAGCTGCGGAGAGGCTTTATGATTTTGCCTGGCATGAATTCGCGGATAAGTACATAGAAGATGTTAAAAACAGGATTGATGAGCATTCGTTCGTAGTTCTTAGTTCTTTGTTCTTAGTGCAGCTAAAGCTGTTGCATCCTTTCATGCCTTTTGTAACAGAAGAGATATATCAAAGATTTAAATTTGGAGAATCGATAATGATAGATAAATGGCCCGCCTAAGATTTTATGGAAAAGAAGATTTTCAAGAAATCAAAGATTAAATCAAAATCTAAGCAATTTTTTAAAAAAAAAGAGAAATTGTCCCGTTCTCTTCAATTCCCGAATATTTTCCGATCTTTTACCGAAAGGTATTTCTTAACTCTTCTTGTATCTTTTGTTTTGGTAATAATACTTGCTATTGTTGGTTTGGATTTATACAAAGATGTTTTGGAGCAGAAAAAGATCGAGACAGAAAGAAAAGAAACTATTTCCAAAATAGAGTATTGGCAGAAGATTGTCGATAAATATAAAGACTATAGGGATGCTTACTTTCAGCTTGCGATTTTAGAATATAGGCTTAAAAACTTTGATAAATCCAAGTATTATCTTAATAAGGTTTTATCAATTGATCCAAATTTTGAAAATGGAAGAGACATGGAGCAAATATTAAATAGCTTATGATTTCTCTTCTTTTGCCCCGCTCAGCGGGGCTTTTGTAGCGGCCGGTGGGGTTTTCGCTTCAGCAGGTTTAGCCTCTGCGCCTTTAGGTTGAACGCCTTGTGTTGGTGCTTCTGCGCCACCTTCGGGTTTAGTGCCTTCTGCAGTTGGAGCTGCAGCTGCTTTTGCCGCTTCGGCTGCTTGAGCTTCGGCTGCTGCTTGAGCTTGCGCCTCTTTACTAATAAGTTCTCCAATTTTAACTACTATCTGGGATGAATCAGTTAATATGGTAACGCCTGTTGGCGCTTTAATGTCGGAAACAGCCATCTGATCATTTACATCTGCTAGAGGCTCAACATTTACCTCTATGTGTTCCGGTAGATCTGCCGGAAGCGCTTCTACTTCGAGTTCAGATAAAGGTTGGAGAAGAAGTCCAAGCTTATCGGAAACCGCTTTTGGCTCACCTGATGTCTTAATAGGCACCATTGTTTTTACCTTTTCTTTAAGGTTTACTTGGAAAAAATCTGCATGCAAGGGTAGGTTGTGGAGGTAGTCCATTTGGACGTTATGGATAAGAGAAGGCTTTAGCTCGCCATTCAAATGTACATCAACAAGTCCTGTTTCTCCGACTTCTTTAAAAACTTTTTCAAACTCTTTTTGAGGAACTTGAACAGAAAGTGATTTTATATCCTTGCCATAAATATTTGCAGGCAATATTCCTTCCCGGCGAAGCTTTTTAACTTTCTTCCCTGTAACGTTTCTTTTCTCAACAGTTAGTTTTGCTCTTTTCATTAATACTGTATTATATACAAATAAGGAGAAGAACGCAAAGGGTAAATGATATAATTTTAAAAATGAGGATTTTAGGAGTTGATCCGGGAATAGCAAGAAGCGGGTGGGGAGTCATAGAAGTTCAAAGTTCAAAGTTCAAAGTTCAAAGTTATGGATGTATAGAAACAGCGGCTGGCGTTGAGGTTTCGAAAAGATTAAGCCAAATCTACGCCAAGCTCAATATTATAATCAGGCAATATAAACCGGATGTTTTGGCTGTTGAGGAATTGTTCTTCAATACAAATGCGAAGACTGCTTTTATAGTCGGGCAGGCAAGGGGTGTTGTGCTTTTGGCAGCTGCAGAAAACCATGTATCAATTGCCATATATACTCCGTTGCAGGTTAAGATTGCAGTAACCGGTTATGGGAGAGCGGAAAAGAATCAGGTTGGGCAAATGATAAAAGTTTTATTAAAGCTCAAAGAAATTCCTAAACCCGATGATGTTTCTGATGCTCTTGCAGTTGCCCTAACCCATGCGTTTACGAATAAATTTAAGTAGTTTCTCCTCTTTCTTTTTTTCTTTGTGTTGGGGTTTCATCTGGGCGTTTGTAATCGTCTTCTAAGCGATAGGTTGTTCCCATTTCAGGCGTAGAAACTTCTATTATATCGCAGTCTGTAATTCCGCAAAGCCTGTGGCGCTGGCCAATCTCTGTAGTGTAGCCTTTGCCGTTTTCAAGTTCAGTTTCAATAAGCTCACCCTTATTATTATCCCAAATAACTTTTGCTTTTCCATTGATAAGATACCAGCTTTCTTGTTTTTGATCGTGAATTTGAAGAGAAAGTCGGGCGCTTGCGTTTATATGAATAACCTTTCCCATATATGGTTTATTTTCCGGAACCCAGTGCAATTCATATCCCCAAGGCTTTTCCACTTTTTTAACATAAGGGTTGTTTGAAAAACTTTTTGGGTCAAAATTCATTACGTCTATTTTATAGAATCTCTGTGGTATAATCAAGACGAAATGATTGGCTTTCTTAATGGGGAAGTATTAGCAAGGGATGATCCGCATATTGTTATTAATGTTAATGGAGTCGGATATAAAGTACTTGCTTCAGGAAGCGTGCTATCAAAGGCAACTCTTAATGGGAAATTAAAACTTTTTATTTATACTCATGTCAGGGAAGACGCTATTTCGCTTTTTGGTTTTTTGGATTCTTTGGATTTGAAACTCTTTGAAAATCTTATTAGTGTTTCCGGCATTGGCCCCAAGACCGCGATGAACATTTTCTCAATTGGTGATAGGGAAGATGTTGTTCAGGCTATTGTAACAGGCGATGTTTCGTTTTTTATTGGAGTTCCTCGTTTAGGGAAGAAGAATGCGCAAAAGATCATCATCGAATTAAAAAGCAAGCTTGGAAGCATTGAGGAT
>MFNZ01000025.1:0-2632 GCA_001782195.1 Candidatus Levybacteria bacterium RIFCSPHIGHO2_02_FULL_37_13 | reverse complement strand
AAAGAGGCATTGGAAGCTTTGAAAAATATAAAGAGTGAAGGTAAATCAACAGAGGAGAAAATAAGAATGGCTCTGAAAGAGTTGGGAAAGTGACGGTAATTTTCAATTTGAAATTCGAAATTTGAAATGAAATATAAATTTGAAAATTTAAATTTTAAACTTTGAAAATTCAATGAAAATTAAAAATTAAAAATTGTAAATTAACATTATGAAACACAATGCTACGAAAACTAATCCAAAAACTGTTTCTAAGGAGAATAATGTTGAGGAAGAGGTTTTGTTTACTTCTCTTCGCGCGAAAGCCTGGGATGAGTTTCATGGACAAAAACAAATTAAAGAGTCCTTGAAAATTACAACTACAGCTGCCAAAAAAAGGAAAGAGGCGATTGAACATATTCTTTTATATGGTCCTCCGGGTTTAGGTAAAACTACTCTTTCTCATTTAATTGCCAAGGAAATGGAAAGCGCTATCCGTGTAACATCCGGTCCTGCGATTGAAAGAGCAGGGGACTTGGCGTCAATTCTTACTAATCTTGAAAAAGGAGACATTCTTTTTATCGATGAGATTCATAGGCTTAATAAAGTTGTTGAGGAGACTTTGTATCCGGCAATGGAGGATTATGCTTTGGATATAATAATTGGCAAGGGGCCATCTGCCAGGACTTTGCGTCTCGACCTACCACAATTCACAATTATTGGCGCGACAACAAGAATCGGTCTTTTGTCAGCGCCACTTCGAGACAGATTTGGAGTAATTCACAGATTGAATTTTTATAATCCCAAAGATCTGGAAGGAGTAATAATTAACGCTGCCAAAAAGTTGAAAGTTGTAATAGATATGGACAGCGTTGTCGAAATTGCCAAAAGAGCAAGAGGAACGCCAAGAATCGCGTTAAAAATACTAAAAAGAACAAGAGATTTCGCGCAAGTTAAAGGAAAAGGAGAAATAACAAAATCGCTGACAGAGGAAGCGCTAAAAATGCTTGATGTTGATTCTTTGGGGCTTGATAATTCAGACATACGTTTTATTAAAGCAATTATAGAAAAACATGGCGGCGGGCCGGTTGGAATAGAAACAATTGCAGCTTCTATTTCTGAGGATATAGGGACAATAGAAGAAGTTTTGGAACCATTTTTACTCCAAATTGGATTTCTAAAAAGAACCAATAAGGGTAGAATAGCCACAAAATCCGCCTACGAACATTTGGGAATAAGATTTATTAGTGATGATAAAAATCAACAAAAGCTATTATGAGTCTCCAAAGAACAAAATTGCCTATTGATATTTAGATTGGATGTGTTAATATAAGATTAATATGGTGGAGAGAGAAATGCCCCAAAAACCCAACGATTTTCCTAAATCATTAGCCGATCTGAAACTTCCTACCCTTAAAGAAACAGAGGCATTAGTTAGACAAGGCGAAGAGATGATAAAACAAGCGGCAAACTCTAGAAAAGGAAAGTTAATGCGAAGTGATGCAGAGATGGCTACTATAGTGGTAAGATCAGCTCCTTCAGAATTAGTCGTTCCCGCTCAAGTAATTAAATAATGAATTCCATATAACTTCTTAATTTTTGATTCCAATGTTAATTTTTTCTGCGTTTTATTTAAATCTTAAAACCCAGCCTGAAAATACTTTTACTCTTGACCCTCCCAAATCTTAGCATTCGTCTTACCTACTATTCGTAGCGCGACTCATGCTGCGATTTTGGTAGGGTCTTCGCCTCAAAGTGAACTTCGTTCTACTTCTGAGTCTTGACAAGTGTGTATTGGAGTGTGTAGAATGACTGTGTAGTAGGAGATATTTTATGAATGGTACAGGTAATTATATAAGAGTCAATGTTTCTTTGCCAAGCGATTTGGTTAAGGAGCTTAAGGAAAAAGTTCCGTCGCGTGGGATGAGTAAGTTTATTTCCGACGCGGCAAGAGAAAAAGTGGAAAGCATGAGCAGAGAAGACGCGTTAAAAGAGTTGCTTTCGGGGCCGCCTGCGTTCCCTCAGATAAAAAATTCTGTCAAATGGGTTAGAGAATTAAGAAGGAATGATCTAAAAAGGTTGAAGAGGCTAGGATTATGAATGAACGGTTTTTGGTGGATACAGATGAATGGATAAACTTTTTAAATAAAAGAGAAGATGCGATTGATTTGATATCAAAGCTAAAAAGACAAGGAGAAATTTTTTCTTCAATTTTAACTATTGCAGAACTCAGAGCAGGGTGGACTGATAAGATGGCTGATCACTTTCTGCCAATATTTTATGCCCATACAAAGATTATGGATGTCTCTCAGAAGATTGCAGAGCTCGCTGGTAAATTCCTGAAAGATTATAAAACTAAAGGAATAAGTTTGCCTACCGTAGATACTTTAATTGCATCAACGGCAATTATTGAAGATTGTCAAATGGTAACGGGAAACAAAAAAGACTTTCCCATGCCACAACTAAAATTATATCCTCTATAATCCATTAAAACCCCAAGTGGAAGATGGTTTGGAAGAATGGATTAAAGGTTATTATTGCTTGTAAAAGCAATGTCAGTAAAACTCCTATTACAAGAAATTTATTCATCTTAAATATTGATCCGCCTCTGACTATAAATGCAATTATCATGTGGGATACAATCAAAACATTAAAA
>MFNZ01000024.1 GCA_001782195.1 Candidatus Levybacteria bacterium RIFCSPHIGHO2_02_FULL_37_13 | reverse complement strand
TCCTAGAGCGTCCGTATTTTATACGATCTGAGATTGAAATGCAACTCCCAGGTTATTTATCTTACCGCTTTCTTGAGTGTTTTGCCCGGAGTAAAACCAGGCGCTTTCCTTGCCGAAATTGTTATTTTTTCACCTGTTTTTGGATTTCTACCAACTCTCTCAACTCTTTTCCTGACGGAAAAAGTCCCAAATCCTGTAATAACAATTTTCTCCCCTCTTTTTAGAGAATCGCGGATAGAATTTATAAACGCCTGGATGGAATCTCTTGCAGCCTTATTTGTTAGATTGGCCTTTTTAGCAACAATCTCTATTAACTCTCTTTTTGTCAAATTATTTCACCCCCTTTCATTAGAAAATGTTGACGATACGAATGTGAGTCTTACATTTTCTTATGTCCGCCAAAATTCGCTCTTTGAGTTACGCTACGAATAGTAGGTAAGACGAAAAGAAAGAATTGGCGGGCTAACCTACATTGTTAATCCTAATTAGCTTAACGATACAATTAAAACTAAGGTTTGTCAATATGCAATGTGAAGTTTAGGCTTAAGAATCTGGGGAAACAGCGCGGAACTCACGAATCGCAGTAACTTTAACCTCTCCCGGGACCGCTAATTTCTTAGTTACTTCCTCTCTTATTTTATGAGCAATAATTGTAGTCTTGGCATCATCAAGTAATCCCGGATTTATTATAACCCGAAGCTCCCGTCCTGCTTCGAAAGCGTAAGCATCAGCAACCCCTTCATATTTTTTTGCTATCTCTTCCATCTCTTTTAGTCTTTTTCCGTATTCCTCAACATCCTCATACCTTGCTCCGGGTCTTGCTCCGGAAATCGAATCTGCTATATAAACAATTACGGATTCTATCGCTGAAAATGGCTTATCCTCATGATGTTCCAAAACACAATTTACAACCGGCTCAGGCATATTAAAGCGTTTTAGAAGATCTCCGCCTAATGTCACATGACTCCCCTCACCTTCAACAACCTTACCTATATCATGAAATAAACATCCAAGCCTGACAATATTCACATTAGCGCCAATCTCCGAAGCAATATGAACACCAATCTTTGTTTCCTCCAATGTATGAACTATTAAATTTTGCCCATAAGATGTTCTAAATTTAAATCGGCCAAGTATTTCAATCAGTTCTGGAGGAATGTTATATACGCCAACTTCGTGAATCAATTTCTCACCCTCCTCAAACATAATTTTTTTAAGAATCTTTTCTTCTTCTTTGACGCTTTCCTCAATTCTATAAGGCTGAATACGGGTATCTTTTATAAGATTTAACAAAACCCGTCTCGCAACTTCACGCCTGACTTGATTGAACGAAGAAAGCCTGATGATTCCTTCCTCATCCAAATCCACATCTACTCCTGTTGCCTGCTCAAAAGCCCTGATATTGCGTCCTTCTTTTCCGATGATTCTGCCTTTTATATCTTCATCATCAATTTTGATAGTTGAAACTGTATACTCGGCAATATAATCAAGCGCGCCATGACGCATGCTATCTACTATTATTTCCTGGGCTTTTTTATCGGCAGTTCTTCTTGCCTCTTCTTCTCTTTCTTTAATTATTCTTGCGATGATTTGTGATTCTTTTTCTTCTGTCTCGGAAAGAAGTTCTTGCTTTGCTTCATCGTGAGTCATCCCTGATACTTTTTGAAGTTTGTCGCGGTACTGCTCTTTGGCTCCTGCCAAAACTTCTTTTTCTTTCTCCAGCCTTTCCTTTTCCTTCTCTAACCTCTCCTCTTTTTCCAGAAGTTTTTTCTCAAGAGCGATTATATCCTGGTCTTGTGAACTCATAATTATCTTAAAGACAATAGGGGAATCCGTCAGTTAACGGTTTTGTGCAATTTAAAGCAACGGTCCTAGGAGAATCCTAATTATTCTTCTCATAAACTGGACTGACAACCCCTATGATCTGTAACTTTTTATATTATACCCCATTAAAAAGTGACTCGTCAATGGACTGTTTTATCGTATCCCAATCAAAACCTTTTGAGGCAAGATATCTCCCTAACTTTTGGTATATTTCTTGCTTTGGCAAACCCTTAAATCTCTTTATTCTTTTCTCTACCAACTTCTTTGCCTGTTCCAAGTCATTAGAAATTAGAAATTTGAAATTAGAAATTGTCTCGTCAGGTATTCCTTTCTGCTTTAATTCCATTTTTATTAAACGTAAACTCCGAGGCTTCAACATCAAGCGCGATTCTATCCACCATTTCGCAAACTCCTCATCATTTATAAATTTCTTTTCTTTGAGCTTAGCAATTGTCTTTTCAATAATTTCCGGAGAGGCTTTTTTACTTTTTAGCTTATCTCTAACTTCTTTTTCGCTTCGTGGACGGTATGATAAAAACCTTAAAGAGGAATTATAAAACTTATCAAGTTCATCCATTGATATTTACGCGGCGAGTTCTTTTTCCTCAACTCCAACTTCAACCGGAGTTCCGGAAGTTTTGTTCTTTTTTAAAATCTCATCAACTACTCTTTTTGCAACTTCCGGCTTTTCTTTAAGAAACATTTTTGTTGCTTCTTTTCCCTGCCCGAGCATAATATCTCCGAATTTATAAAATGCTCCGGACTTTTGAATAATTCCCATCTCAACTCCGACATCTACAATTCCGCCTTCACGGGAAACCCCATCGTTCATAACATCAAACTCCGCTATTCTAAAAGGGGCAGAGACTTTATTCTTGACAATCTTTACTCTATGCCTTGATCCAATAGCCTTATCTCCATCTTTTAATGTTTCTATTTTTCTAACATCCATTCTAATTGACGAGTAAAACTTAAGCGCTAATCCGCCGGTTGTTGTTTCGGGATTCCCAAACATAACACCTATTTTTTGTCGCAACTGGTTAGTAAAAATACAAACCGTTTTTGATTTGGAAATAACTCCGGTTAATTTTCTCAAAGCCTGCGACATTAAACGGGCTTGTAATCCCATCATTGCGTCTCCCATTTCCCCTTCTATCTCTGCCCTTGGCACCAATGCAGCAACCGAATCAATAACCAAAACATCAACCCCGCCGCTTCTTATCAAGCTCTCGGCAATTTCAAGCGCCTGTTCTCCTGTATCAGGTTGAGAAATCAAAAGTTCATCCAGTTTAACTCCAAGCCTTTGCGCCCACAAAGGATCAAGGGCGTGCTCTGCGTCTATAAACGCGGCAACCCCGCCGTGTTTTTGCGCTTGCGCGATAATTGATAAACAAATTGTAGTTTTCCCCGACGCTTCGGGACCAAAAATCTCAATGATTCTTCCTCTTGGCACACCACCTACTCCTAATGCTAAATCTAAAGGAAGACAGCCTGTTGAAATAACCGAAATATCGAACTTTTGCCCTGCTTCCCCAAACCGCATGATAGAACCCCGACCGTATTGTTTTTCTATCTGCTCCATTGCAAGTCTTACTGCGTTAAGTTTTTGGGAAGACTCTGTCGGGCCATTTGGGAGTTTGGGTTTTGGAGGATTGCTAGCACGCGCCATAATGTGCTAATAATAACATTTTTTTGTTATAATGCAAGTGGTAGTTTCGGGGAGTAGTGTAATGGCAGCCCACCGGGCTGGGGGTCCGGTAGCCCGGGTCCGATTCCCGGCTCCCCGACCAATATAGACATTTAGTCAATTTCGTGATTATGAAAGCGCTACATTTACCAAGACTTAATGAACATCAACTTGAAAAATTGTGACAACATGTGGATTTTGGATTCTCAGCATTTGACTGAGGAGATAAAACAATGAATGACATCCTTTTAGTTTATCTAATTTTAGCTATTGTTCTTTTAGCTCTAGTTCTCATGGCTCTCCCTACAATGCTTCGAAAAAAGAAATAAATCCTCAACTGCAGCCTCCTTTGTTTGTGGATGCACAAGAGCTTAGACTACAATCAATCCTTTGACAAAGTTTTTTTGTAAAGATCGAGTATTGACATTAAGTACATAATGTACTAATATCATTAGTATGACACTAACTGTTTCTGTCAGCCAGTTGAGAAGTAACATATCAGAGTATTTAGATCGTGTATCAAAAGGTGCTAGGCTTCTGGTCAACGATGAAAAAAGGGGCAAAACGATAGCGCATATTACAAAAGCTCAAACATTTGATAAAGATGCTTATGAAAAGAAACTCCGAAAAGTAGCAGGCATCTTTACCGCTGAAAACCACCCTGAGTGGAAAACAAAAGCTGACGTAATTTCCTGGGTAAGGAAAAATCGTTTAGCAAACGAAAGAAAATTTTAATTATGTATCTTCTTGATACTGATGTATTGATCTGGATGTTACGTGGCAGAAAAGATATTATCGAGAAAGTTTCACAATTGAAATCAGTATCTAAACTAGGAATCTCAGTCATTACCATTGCCGAAGTATACCAAAATATTTTCCCCTCAGAGTTAACAGAAACCGAAGAATTTATCAACCTTCATGTTGTTTTTGATGTTGACTTTAAAGCAGCGAAAGTTGGAGGACTTTATTGGCAACAATATTCTAAGAAACTCAAAAATCTAACCTTATCCGACTGTCTCATTGCAGCAACTGCAAACATCAACGATGCAATACTCGTCTCTCTCAACACAAAACATTTCCCTATGAAAGATATTCAAATATTAAATCCCTTGGCATAAAAACCCCATTTCAAACGCCTTAGCGCCGTTTGACTATGAAACAAAATTATACGCTCATTGGAGGCTAATAGCAATCTCCTCGAGTATAAGAATTTAGTAGTTAACGAAGTAGTTTATTTTTGCTTTTGATTGGAGGCCTTCAATCCACGGTTGCGCTTTAGTGGACAATTTTTGTTGTTCTAGCTGTTGCTTGGCGCTTGCCGTAACTTCTTCAGGTTTCAAATCTGTTGGTATGCTATCTTTGTTTGTCGCTATGTAATCTGCTACTTCTTTATCTGTTACTTTTATATCTTTTGCTAACATTTTTTCAACTAACTTCTGAAGTTTTATTTGAGCGATAAAATCATTTTTTGTTAAACCCTGAAAACCAAGGGCTGCATCAAGCGTCTGTCCTTGTTTTTTAAGGCCTTCTTCAACTTTTTTGACTTCGTTATCTATTTCTTCCTTACTAACACTTATGTTTTGTTTCTGCGCTTCCTGCTCTATGAGAATCTGCGTAACAAGCGAGGAAAGCATTTGCTTACCATTTCTTTTTTCCAACTCTTGAATTAATGCTATGCGGGTTACCGGCTGTCCATTAACAGTGGCTACAATAAACAACCCCTTGAAATAAAATAAAACACCACCAACGATAATTATAAGAAGTAGAATTAAAAACTTTCGGGTCTTAAAACGGCTCAGAAATGAAGGGCGTTCCACATCATCAATTTTCGACTCTTCCTCAATTCTTACTCTTTGCGGCCTTGTGATTTTTGATGTTTTTGTCCGGCTTGTCGTTTTCCTCTTTGCTACCATAAAAAACGATTATATCATGATATAATTCTTTTTACAATATGAATATTGTTACTCCTAATCACATAGCAATCATTCCCGATGGCAACAGGCGTTGGGCAAGAGAACATAAACTCCCCACCCTCGAAGGGCACAGGCGCGGTTTTGATGTTGGCTTAAAAATAGGAAGAAAAATAAGATCATTAGGGGTTAACACTACAACCTTCTGGGCATTTTCTACAGAGAATTGGAATAGAACTCCCGAAGAAATAAATTATTTAATGAAACTCTATGAACTGTTCGTTGATAAAAACTTAAAAGAGGCGCTTAAAGAAAAAATTAGAATAATTCATATCGGAAGAAAAGACAGAATTCCCAAAAGTTTATTAAAAAAAATTAAAGACAGCGAAGAAAAAACAAAATCTTTTACTAAATATATTTTAAATGTAGCGCTAGATTATGGCGGAAGAGACGAGATAATAAGAGCAATGAAAAAAATTTCCAATAACAAATTTCTAATATCTAATTTATCTGAAGAGAATTTTAACAAATTTTTAGATACTAAGGATCAACCCTACCCGAATCCGGACTTAATTATCAGAACGTCAGGTGAGCAAAGGACTTCCGGCCTTATGATATGGCAAGCAGCTTATGCGGAATATGTTTTTCTAAATAAGCATTTTCCAGATCTTAAAGATATCGATATCGATTATGCCGTACAAGAATACTCGAGACGTCAAAGAAGATTTGGAAAATAATTAGCGCGCGCCATTACTTGGATAATTGATTATGGTTTGAGTCACATCCGGAATTTCTTTCGCTTTATTTACTACTTTTTCCGCGTCTTTTTTTTGACAAATAAGATGAATGTCTTGCCCTGTATTAACAGTAAAATACACTTGTAGCCCTTCCTGCCTCCATCTTTTAACCGCATGCATTACTTTTAATGTTCCCGGTAACCAATAAACAAGTGAAGGTATGGATGTAAGCATAATTGCATGTAGTTCTAAAGCCTCCTGTTCGACTAATTCTCCAAAAAGAGTAAAGTTTTTTTCTTGAATATGCTTTTTCATCAATTTTATTTTATCTTTTATTTTTGATAAACGAGCTGGAAAGAATGGACTGGATTTGGCAAGCTTCTGACCTTCTGTGGTAGATATTTCTTTTTTATCCTTGCTAACAACAGCAACAACATCAACAATATCCCAATAATCTGGCGGAAATATCGAAACTGCGTATGACGTCTCATTTGTATTTCCGTCAAGCCATTCGACAAATCCATCCGGAATAGACCGGCACGCAGATCCAGATCCTTGTCGAGCAAGGATAGATAATTCTTTTTCCGAAAGGGAAAGATCAGCCGCTTTTGAAGCAGCAAGCGTTAGTGCCGCAAAACCGGAAGCCGATGAAGAAAGTCCTGTACCGGTTGGAAAATTATTTTTTGAAATAACCTTTGCCTTGTGCTTTATTTTCGCAAGTTTTCTTATTCTGTCTAAATGCTTTATTACCCTGCTTCCTTCATCTCCTTCTTCTTGATCGTTTATAATTATTAGGTCTTTTTTAAAATCAGGGTTAAATTCAACAGTAGTTGTTGTTAAAAGATTACTTAGATTCATGGAAATACTTCCATTCAAAGGAATCTTTAAATCCTCATCCCTCTTTCCCCAATATTTAATAAACGCAATATTCGATGGCGCCACCGAAGTTGCTTTAATTAAATTATTTTTCAATTCTTACTCCTTCCGCGTTGGTTTTAACGTTAATCACATCTCCTCCCGCTTTTTTTATAGCTTCTTGAACACTCAGTTTACCCTGAACGGAGTGAAGGGCAATCATGCAGTCTCCGCCTCCGGCTCCTGAAAGTTTTGCGCCATAAGCACCCGCCTGAATCGCTAATTTAATCATGTTATCTAATTTCTTAATACTTACTCCCAGCTCTCTTAATAAATCCTGATTTTTATTCATCAGTTTTCCAAGCTTTTGCCAATCCATGTTAATAAGAGCATCTTTTGCCTTATAAACCAAAACCCCAATGTTATTGTAAATTTCAGTAAGCTTATCTTGTCTATTTGCAAATGATTTTTTTACTTGATTTACAAGAGTTACCGTATCTGCCTTTATACCACTATATCCAACAACTAACGGCAATTTTTTTACATCAAGAGGCTCAATTATTTTTCCTCCTGTTACAAAATAAATTGTTCCGCCATATACTGCCGCTGCAATGTCAAAACCTGACCCTTTTCCCTGAATATCCAAAACTGTTTTATATGACAAATCAAAAATTTCTTTATTTGTTAGATTAAGACCAAGAATTTCCGAAACTGCTTTTATCGTACATACTGTTGATGCGGATGACGAGCCAAAACCAAACTGTGAAGAAAATTCTGATTTCGTTGTCACTTTCAATCCAATATTGTCATTCTGAACGAAGTGAAGAATCTCTTTAACCGCTATTTCTACAAACCTTGCTCCTTTAGGGATATCGCCCTTTCCAATTTCGCTTAACGGCTTTTTGTAGCTTACTACCTGTACATCTGGAGCATAGAATTCAAAAACTGGTTCGTCCAAAACCTCAACGTTTACATACATTCTTTGATCAACTGCTGTAACAATACATGGATGATTATAAACAACCGCGTGTTCTCCAAGAAGCATTAACTTTCCTGGTGCCGAAACCATTATCCTACTCATCCCTTTTTAATCCTTCTACCCCTATTCTTATTTTTAGGAATTCCAATTTTTTTTGTTTTATATAGTTTAATAATTTTCCTGTGTCTTTATGATAAACAAGAAGCATTCCTGATCCACTTTTTACTCCACCTGCTCCACATATTTTTGCAACTCCTCCAATTCTTTCTATTGACCTTATTAAAACCTTTGCTCTTGCGCCTACAACGCCTAATTTTTCAAGGTTTTGCTCACCAAGTTTTATACACTCCATGAGATTTTCCTCGTTTCCATCTTTAAAAGCAATAACCATTTGTTTTGTCCATTCTTCTTGCGAATTAAACAGAGCTTGTATTTTTTGAGGAGTGGAAGTTTTTAGTTTTGCTACTTTTTCAATCATCTCTTTTGTTGATTCTTCCGGCTTTCCGGAGTTTATTAAAATAAACTGTTTAATGTTTTTGTGAGGACTAAAAGGAAGAGTAGCAAATGTTTTTAAAAATTCGAATTCCTTACGAAACCACAAGAAACCTCCTTCGATAACTGCAGCTAAATCTCCTCCTGATGGATTTCCATGAAAAAATTTTTCCCCTTCATAGGCAATGTCAAAGACAGTTTTGTTGCTCCATGGTATTTTAAAAAAAGATAACAAAGCAGCTGTAAAACTTGCAGATAACGCAGCAGAAGATCCAAGCCCAAATCTGACAGGAATTTGTGAATTTATTTTAATGAGATATGGTTTATCCGCTTTAAACTCTGTTTTATTTTGGATCTCTCTTTCTAATATTGCTAAAAGTTGTTTTATTTCTTTTATATATGTTTGATCGCCTAGAATTTGTTTTGTCTTTGAGGATCCAATTGTTACTGAAATTCTCTTGTTAATTGCGCCCAAAAATGCCGGCTTACCATATACAACAGCATGTTCTCCTAACAGATGAACTTTCGAAGGAACAGAAATAGTAATCATAAAGGCTTAAATTTTATGTTGTAGTAAATTATATCTTCTTTGTCTTCTGTTCTCAATCTCCTAAGAACTGACACTACCTCGCAACCCGATACCAAATCTTTTTCTTGCCAGTCAACCAGCTGCCCAATCATATTTTCTCCATTTTGCATTTTTACGATTACAACAGGATACGGCGCCTGATCCGTAAATGACTTTGCGGGAACTCGAATAATTGTCCACAAAAGTATTTTCCCTTTTTTGCCAATTTGTGCAGACACATTTTTGTGCCTTCTCCAAAGCTTTACCGGTGACGTAATCATATTCTCATACCCTCAATATATGTATTGCCGTGACAGCTCCGCTTCCGCCGACATTGTGCGTTAAGCCAATTTTTGCTCCTTTGACCTGACGCTCTCCTGATTCTGCCCGCAGCTGTTCTGTAATTTCAACAATTTGCTTTATTCCGGTCGCTCCAACCGGATGACCGCATGCTTTAAGCCCTCCCGATGAATTGCAAATAATATCTCCTTTAAAAAGCGTTCGTTTCTCTTTTGCTATATCTCTTGCCCCTTCACCCTTTTTGGAAAAACCCAAATCTTCTACGGCAATCGCTTCCGAAATTGAAAAGCAATCATGAATTTCCGCAACGTCAATATCTGTTGGTTTTAGTCCTGATTTTTTGTACGCCTTGTGTGATGCCTCAACTACAGAGTGAAGCGAAGTAAAAGATTTTCTGTCATGCAAACTTAGAGTATCTGTAGCAATTTCGCTTGCAACAATCCGTATTGGCTTTTTTATTTTTTTAGAACCACCGCCTGTGATTATAACTGCAGCAGCGCCATCTGAAATTGGAGAACAATCTAAAAGTTTCAGAGGATCTGCAATTTTTGGACTTTTTAATACATCATTAATCGTTATGGGAAATCTAAACTGCGCCTTTGGATTGAGTGTTCCATGATAATGATTTTTTACAGAAACGGATGCCAAATCCTCTTCGCTAACATTATATTGCTTCATATAAGCTTGCGCCATTAGAGCATATACCCCGGGAAAGGTTGCTCCTGCCATGCGTTCCTCGTCTGATCCGGCAGCCATCAGAGCATTCGTGGTTTCATCAAGACTTGCGTCTGTCATTTTTTCTATACCCAAAACTAAAACAGTTTTATATTGCCCTGCCTTAATGCTATTTACGGCATTATGAAGCGCCAATCCTCCGGAAGCGCATGCGCCTTCAACTCTGAATGCCGGAATAAAAACGCCCAATTCTTCAACCAAAAGCGAACCCAAATTCGCCTGATTACCCAATATTCCAGAGAGCATATTTCCAACATACAAAGCATCAATGTCAGAGGACTTAAGACCCGACATGTTTAAAGCGTTAACCATTACCTCTTTTGCCATAGCGCGGGGAGAAACGTTCCAGAGTTCTCCAAATTTTGTAGTTGATGCTCCCAAAATGCTTATAATCATATCTTATGTGTTTGCCTTAAATATTGCGAATAAGAAATATAGATCTTGTCTTCTATTTGTCTCAGAACAGGAATTGTTTTTTTTTGCTTTTTTAAAAGCATTTCTGTTGTTTCAAATACAAACCCATCCGATCCCGCGCCCGATCCGTAAGAAACAAAAAATATTTTTTGTTTCGGTTTGGCGATATCCAAAACACTCGCCAGTCCCATTAAAGAAGAAGCGGAATAAGGATTGCCGATCTTATCAACAATAAGAGAAGGATATAGTTGTTGTTCTGAAAAGCCCAGCTTCTTTGCGGCAACTCTTGGAAATTTACCATTAGGCATATGAAAAACGCAATAAGAAAAATCTGATGCCTTAAACTTACCTTTGACCAGTAAGTTTTTTGCCTCCTGTAAAACATGAGTAAAGTATGCCGGTTCTCCTGTAAATCTTCCAAAATGAGACGGATATTTTTCTCCATCTCTTCTCCAAAAATCCGGAGTATCAGATGAAAATGACGACATTAAAAGAATATTTGCAATAATTTCTGATTTCTTATTTCCCAAAATGTAAGCAGAAGCTGCGCTTGCTGCCGTATATTCAAGCGCGTCATGAGGCTTTCCCTGTGCCGTATCACTTCCAACTACCAAGCCAAAGTTAATTTCCCCACTATTCAATAATCCAAGTGTTACTTGCATGCCGGCTGTCGCCGCTTTACACGCAAATTCCAAATCCGCAGCAAAATAGTTGTTGCCAATTCCTAAATATTCTCCAAGAATTGTCGATGAGGGATTAACCGCATAAGGATGACTTTCCGAACCAAAATAAACACTTTGTAAATCCGCTGATTTAATCCCGGCCATAGCAACAGCCCTTCGGCCTGCCTCTATTCCCATTGTAACCGCGTCTTCATCAAAACCAGGAACAGCTTTTTCAGAAAGACGTAGGCCTGTTTCTATTTCGACTGAATCTTTCCCCCACATTCGAGCAATTTCAGAAAGTTTGAGGCGGTATTTGGGAACATATGTCCCATACGCAACAATTCCACTCATAGACTGTTTTCTCCTCTACCTAATTTTTTGTGTGATGACGCCAGTGACCTTTCGGCAAGCGATGCCAAAAGGGATAGCTCCCCGGAAAGCACTGCTCCTCCAATAATTTCGGCTAACTTTTGCGAATTTTTTCCTTCGTTTCCGCCTACTATGCCCATAATTGACAATGCTTCTTTTTGAGTAGCAAGTACAGTCCCGCCGCCAACCGTTCCTACCATTAAAGCCGGAATATATATAGAAAAATAAAGATCTCCGCTTTTTGTAATTTTTGCTGTAGTTATTCCCATGCTTGCCTCAACCACATGGGCCGGATCCTGTCCTGTTGCAATAAATACTGCTGATACAATATTAGCAAAATGCGCGTTAAATCCCAAAGATCCGCTCATCGCGCTCCCAATCATATTTTTCGAAAGCCATACGTCGTATATTTTTTCAGGAGATGTTTTAAGAATCTCCTTAGCCGAAACTTTTTTAATTGTTGCTTCCGCCCACACCTTATACCCGCGATTTTCAATAAAGTTAATCCACGCCGGTTTTTTATCCGTATCAAAATTACCAGCAATTGATATGCATAAAATTCCGGTCCCTTTTTCAATAAGCTCGATCATTTTTTCGGTAGCAATTGTTGCCATATTCATACCCATTGCATCCTGAGTGTCAAATGCAAAACGTATAAAAGCATATTCGGCAAGACCTCTAAACATTAATTTTTTAAATTTTAAGTGTTTTGATGTACCCTCCGCAGCCTTTTTTAACTTCTGCTCATTTTTCTTAACCCACTCATAAAGTCTTTGCTCATTTCGAATATTTCCCGTATAAAACACAGGACCTCGTGTTGCGCCAACCCTGCATGACGCAGTTATTGTTCCTCCGCTTTCTGTGACTGCCTTACAACCTCTATTTACAGACGCAACTAAAGCCCCTTCTGTAGTAGCTAAAGGAACAAAAAAGGTTTCGTTAAACTTTTCTCCTGTTACTCTTAGAGGTCCAACGACTCCTAAAGGAATCTGCGCTACACCTACCATATTCTCGCAGTTCTTGGAGGCTGCTGATTTTTCATCAAGTGAATAGTGACTTATGTTAGGAAGCTTTATGTTAAGACTTTTTTCCAATGCCTTTCTCCTTTGACTGACATTTGAAAATCCACGCAAATTCATAGCATCCATAATGCCTACAAATATAGTCGTAAAAGTTCCAATAATCATTCGCATTAGGAATTAAATACTCAAATCTGCTATAATTTGTTTGTGCCAGTTTCTTTTATAAAAAGGATTCTAAAAGGAGAAAGCGATGCGGTTGTTGATTTTTATAAATTCTATTCGCCTAAAATTCTCCGTTATCTTTCAAAAAAACTTCCCGGATATGAAGACGCGCAGGAACTGACAAATGATGTTTTTCTGGAAGCAATCGACTCTTTGTCAATACTGAGACGTGAAGAAAATATCTCATCCTGGCTGTATAGAATCGCGCATAACAAAATGGTTGATTTCTATCGTAAGAAAAAAATTAAGTCTATACTCTTGTCCCAAGCTCCATATCTACAAATTGTCGCTAATGAAATAAGCCAGCCGGAGTTCCAGTTTGAAAAAAATAAAATCCGGGACATAATCGAGCAAGCGCTGCAAAATCTTTCTCAAAAATATCGAAAAATCCTAACGCTTCACTATGAAGAAAAATTATCCGTAAAAGAGCTAGCTGCAACTTTTAATCTATCTTTTAAAGCGACAGAATCGCTTCTTTTTAGAGCGCGCCAAAGCTTTAAACTCGCTTATGCCCATTCGACAGGCTCAGGGCATGTTGAATGAAATCGAAACATGAACGAGCGTGAGTTTCTTAAAACATTGGAAGAAAGAGCTAAAGAGCAGGAAAAACTTATCAAGGGAATGGTTCTACCAAAAGTTTTTACAACGATTAGTTTTTGGCTAGGCAACCACCCTTGGAGAATTTTGATTCCCATTTCAATTATTATTACTCTAATACTCCATGGAATATTTGGAAAAAGTTACGATGAGTTTATTTTGAAAATTTTTGGGAAATTATGAGAAAGAGCACTTTTTTAATTTTTACCGCTTACATTTGGACCAAAACACTCTTAGGTCTAACATTTAATCCATTTACTACAGTAAAACAAGTTACAAGACGCCCGGTCCTTTTGCCAACAATCTTTTCCCCGTTTATTGGACTAATTTTATTTTTCGTATTCGGAAGAATCGGAGCATTTTTAATAAGCGTATATGGGCTCAAGCGGGAACTTATTGCTCTTATTCTTAGCACTACTCTTATTTCAATTCTTCTTTGGCAAACCTTGCTTATTTATTTACTTGCAAGTTTTTTATTTGCATTATGGAGAAAGAATACGTAGTTCTTGTTGACAAAAAAAATAAAGTCTTGGGCACTGCCCCAAAGCTTCAGACCCATAACAACAATACCCAATTACATAGAGGCTTTTCGCTATTTCTTTTTAACAAAAGAGGGGATTTACTTCTTCAGAAGCGAAGCTCTAAGAAAAAAACTTGGCCACTTGTTTGGTCGAATAGTTGCTGTGGACATCCAAGATTAAATGAATCAAGCATTGATGCTGCAAAAAGAAGGTTGGAATTTGAGCTTGGCATAAATCGTGCACATATTTTCGAAATTATTCCTAATTTTCAGTATAAAGTAGAAAAGGATGGCATAATGGAAAACGAAATCTGCCCTATACTTATTGGCTTTACAAATCAAAATCCGCTAATCAATAAGGATGAAGTAGAAGCAGTGGATTGGATTCCTTGGTTAAGTTTCCTAAGCGATTTAAGCAATAATCCCAATAAATATTCTCCATGGTGTATTCTGGAAGTAGATATTTTGAAAAACAACAAAAACTTCCTATCGCTATATAATAAATTCACCTCTTGAGAAAAATTGGTGTTGATGATATTGTATCTGTATGTTAACTAAATCTGACCTACAACAAATTGAAAGAATTGTAAGAACTATTGTTCGAGAAGAAGTAGAAAATGAAACCCAAGCTATAAAGAATGAGCTTCAAGCTGATATTACTATGTCTAGGGTGCGGGTGCAAAACGACATTGGTGAACTTAAAGATAGGATTAAGAATATTGATATACGACTCACAAAACTAGAGAATAAGGTTACAAAAATGCACAAAGACCTTAAGAATGAAATTAAGATGGTTGTTCATTATCTTGATAAAGAAAACATAAAAACTCTTAAAAGAGTTGAAAAAATTGAAGCTCATCTTGGACTAGCAGTCTCTTAATTCTAATATGTCAATGGATAACACAAATCAGCAAATTCCACCTGTTCAAAATACAGAACAGTCTCACTCTGCTCCTTTACCAAATCCCTCCAATCCTTCAAAAATTTTTATTTTAATCTTTATCGCAGTTCTTACTGTAATTGGAATTGTAGGATATGTTTTGGGAAGCAGAAAAAATCAAACAGTAAATCAACAAACAATTACAATATCGCCAACAGTTTCTCAACCTTCTCCAACTGCTACTCCTGACGAAACCGCAAATTGGAAGACATATACTAATAAAAAATACAATTATTCTGTTGCCTATCCGTCTACTTGGATATTACGTGAAGAACCAAATGTATCATTCTCAAGTCCAATTAACGAGTCTACAGCAAATGGCACTCTTATTAATGGGGGAACAATAGTAATCTTCGTAGATAATAATCGAGCATTCACAAATAAGTCTTTAACAACTATAGACGCCTTATATGATTTCTATAAAAATGTTTATAGCAATAAATCACAAACAGATTTTATCGTTACTGATAGAAAATACATAACTGTCAGCGGAGAACCTGCTCTACGTTATATCGCAGAAGCACCAGGACTTGCTGATGGAACTATGGTTGGCACGATGGTAGTTTACAAGAATGATATCTATAGAATAGATGTTAACTATGGGAAAAATAATAAGCAAGAAGTTATAGAGTTATTTGACCAAATCCTCTCCACCTTTAAATTTACCAATTAATAATTTTTCCTTATTGCGAGCGTTGAAACAAAGGCCGTAAAGTTTTGCGAAGTGAGCGCGTCAGGGAGAACCAGCCGAATGAGCCGAGAGGGTGTTATCTCCCGATAAGCGAACGAAGCAAAATAGGCCGACTTTCACAAGCTCGCGAGTTTTGGTACTTTTGCGACCAAAAGTACAAAGAAAAAAAATTAGATCCTGAAATGAATTCAGGATGACAAAAAGAGATTCTTTCGCTTCGCTCAGAATGACATTGTGAGAGATTACTTCGTCACTTAGGTTCCTCGCAATGACAAAGGTAGATTTATCTCTTTGGGGATTGCTTTTTCCTTCTCGATTTTCCGCCCATGCCCACTTTTCGGCGCTGCCTGACTCTTGCATCACGAGAAAGGAAGCCTTTTTTCTTTAAAGCTTTACGATATTTTTCCTTATCAAAATCGTTGATAGCTCTTGCGATACCCAAAACCATTGCGGAAAGTTGTCCTGACATACCACCACCTTGGGTCCTGACAGTTATAGCAAATTTATTTTCTGTACCAGTAATCACAAGCGGCTCTTTATAAACCCTTGCCGCATCTATTCCAAAATATTCGTCCGCTTTTTTCTTATTGACAATAATATCGCCTTTATTAACAGAAACCCCGTCCCACGATGTATTATTGTTATAAAGTCGCACTCTCACTACAGATTCCTTACGCCTGCCTATAGTATAAATATAATCCTTCTTAACAACTTCTTTTTTAGTTAAATTTTTTTCTAGCTTAATATCTTTTGTCATAAAATTTAAACTTTTTACTTTTGGTCTGTAATTTTGACTTTTGAATTTTGAATTTTGAATTTATCTTTATAATCGTGTTCTTCTCCCACAAACAGATGTAATCTTTTGAGCATTCGATCTCTTAATTTATTCTGCGGAAGCATTCCTGAGACCGCATGATAGATAACCATATCGGGCTTTCTCGCTTGAAGATCACCAAGCGCCTCTATTCTTAAACCGCCGGGATAACCGGAATAAGTATAATACTTTTTTAGAAGCTCTTTTCTGCCTGTAACTTTTACATCTTTAACATTAGTAACGACAACATAGTCACCACAGTCCAGATTTCTCAAAAAATATGACTTTCCCTTTCCCATTAAAAGTGTGGCAATCATGCTTGAAACTCTTCCCAAAACCAATCCTTTAGCATCAACTAAATGCCACATTCTCTTTATTTCTGATATTTTTGTCGATTTTGTCATTTGCTGATTCATTTCTTTGCACTCCTTTTTTTCCGTGCCTCACGTTTTTTCTGTGTTTCAGTGGTTGCAGGTTTTTTATCAGATGTTTCTCTTGCAACCACAGAAGCACTGAGCTGTTTTGAAGCACTGAATTTATTTACATCGATAGATGATTTCACCACCCATTCCATTAAAACCATCTGTGCATTATCTGAAAATCTTCTTCCAATCCTTATAGTTCTTGTATACCCACCCTGTCTCCCATTAAACCTTGGGGCAATTTCAAGGATTAGTTTTTCAACTTCTTTCTTTGCGAGCTGACCCTGCAATAGATGCCTTGCCGCTAAATCTCCCTTTTTTGCTTTTGTAATAATTTTATCTACTTCCCCCTTAATGGCTTTTGCTTTTTCTTCCGTTGTCTTAATCCTTTCATGTAAAACCAAAGAAGAAATTAATCCTTTAAAAAGTGCCGCCCTCTCATTTTTGTCTCTTTTAAATTGTCTCCCGAATACATTTTTTCTCATATAGAAATTTGACGATAGAAAGTAGAAAATTGAAGGTAGGTGTTTGAAGGTAGAAGTTAGAAGATAGAAAACAGTTCTCTCTACCCTCTATCTTCAATCTTCAAATTTCTATCTTCTAGAATCTATCTTCTACTGTCTATTCCATTAAAGATATTCCCTTTTCCTTAAGCTTTTCCTCTATCACTTCGATCGATTTTCTTCCTAAATTTCTCATTGACAACAAGTCTTTCTTTGGTGTTTTTATAAGCGCTCCTATTGTTTCAATCCCCCCGTTGCGAAGGCTATTATAAATTCTCGTTGGAAGGTCAACTTCATCAATTGTAAGGTTTAATGTTGTATCGGAAATAGATGGACTTGCGTTTACATTATCTTTGGAAACCATAGAATGAGGTTCGTATACTTGCAGAAAATAAGAGCTTAAAATTCTTGCCGCTTCATCAAGCGCCTCCCGAGGAGTAACTATACCATTGGTCCAAACTCTTAAAATTAGTTTATCTAAATCTGTTTGTCTTCCAACCCTGGTAGCGGATATCTCATAGTTAACACGTCTTACCGGAGTAAAAACTGCGTCAGTTGGAATAACTCCAAGTGTTGAAGCTTTATGATCTTCCGCTAATGAATATCCCAAACCTTTTTCAACAGTTAATTCCATATCGAGTTTTGCTTTTTTATCCGAAAGAAAACCTAAGTAATGTTCTTTATTTACTATTTCAACGTCATCCGGAACCTCTAGATCGGAAGCCAGTAATTCCTTAGGTCCTTTAGCAGATAGCGAAATAACACTACTCGCTTTTGAATCAAGAAGGCGAATGTTTAATCCTTTTATGTTCAACAAAAGATCAACCACGTTTTCCTTAAGGCCCGTAACAGTAGAAAATTTATGTTTTACTCCCGATATTTTAATCGACGTCACTGCCGCTCCTTCTATCGAAGTTAAAAGCGTTCTTCTTAAGGAGTTACCCATTGTATGCCCGTATCCGGGTGGAAGCGGTTCAATAGTAAACTCACTGTGTGTTGGACTAATTTTTTCCTCTTTAATACTAAAACTAGGATTTTGCATAAGTTATATTCTACCACTATCTTGAATAATATTCAATAATAGGCTGTAGATCAAACAAAACTTGTAAATCCTCTCTTTTAGGTATTCTTATAACCTTTCCCGACATCCCTTCTTTTTTTAAGAATGGCAATATTTGCGCGTCTTTTTTACCTACGGCTTCCAAAACGCCTGGATTATTTTGCATATTGTTTGATAAAGAGATAATATCGCCTACTTTTACCTGATAGGATGGAATGCTTACCTTTTTTTCGTTAATTAAAACGTGGCCATGAGAAACAAGCTGCCTTGCATGCGACCTTGTTTTTGCAAAACCGAGACGATAGACAATATTATCCGCTCTTGTTTCAAGAAGAGCTAAAAGCATTTCGCCTGTTTCTCCCTTTTTTTTCGTAACAGTCTTAACCAAATTTTTAAATTGCTTTTCCAGAATACCATATATGGCTTTTGCTTTTTGTTTTTCTCTAAGCTGCGCTCCATATTCCGATAGTCTTTTTTTTCTTTTTCGCCCGTGTTGACCAGGAGGAATATTTAAACGCCTTTGTAAGCTAGGCGATTCTTTTTCAATAACATTAACTCCTTCTCTTCGCGCCAATTTATGCTTCGGTCCTGTATATCTAGCCATTATATTCTCCTTTTCTTCTTTGCTCTTGGCCCGTTATGTGGAATGGGCGTTATATCAGCAATAGACGAAATCGAAAGCCCGCCGTTTTTGATCGCCCTAAGCGCCGAATCTCGACCGGCGCCCGGTCCTTTTACGTATACATCAACTGTTCTTAATCCTTTTTCAAATGCCCTCTTAACAGCTGCTTCAACAGCCGAACTTGCAGCGTATGGAGTTGACTTTCTTGTTCCCTTAAAACCTGCTGCTCCGCTGCTGCTCCACGCAACAACATCTCCTTTATCACTTGTCACTGCAACTAAAGTATTGTTAAATGTAGACGTAATAAAAACCATACCGTTAGGATTAATTTTTTTCTGTTTTTTTTCTGCCATAGAATTTTATTCTTTCTTTTCTTTCTCTATTATACCCATTTTTACTGCTGCTTCTTTCTTTATAGCGCCAATCGTAACCCTTTTTCCTCTTTTTGTTCTGGCATTAGAACGCGTCCTCTGACCCCTTACAGGCAAATTCTTACTATGCCTCATGCCTCTGTATGATGAAACTTCCTTGAGCCTTTTGACATTAGAAAATACCTCTGCCCTTAAATCTCCTTCTATCTTATAAGCTTCAAGAATTTTCTGTATCCTTTTCTGTTCATCCTCGGAAAGCGCGCTTACTCTCTTAGAACTATCAACGCTTGCCTTATTAAGAATTTCAACCACATTACTTCTACCTATTCCATAAAGATAGGTAAGTCCAATATCTACTCTTTTTGCATCTGGTATATTAAATCCCGCAATTCTCATATTATCCTTGTCTTTGTTTGTGCTTTGGATTTTCGCAAACAATACGAACAACTCTTTTTCTTCTAATGATTTTACATTTTGCGCATCTTGGTTTAACACTAGCTTGAACTTTCATTTGTATCTATACACTATCCTTCCTTTTGTTTTATCGTATGGCGTCATTTCGACACGTACTTTATCTCCTGGCAAAATTTTTATAAAATTCATTCTCATTTTGCCGGATAAATGACAAAGAATTATTAAGCCATCTACAAGTTCTACTCTAAAAAGAGTATTTGGTAAAGATTCCCTAACAACTCCTTCTGCTTCAAACGATCCTTGATGAGCCATAAAATAGATATAAGACGATAGATGGTAGAAAATAGAAAGTAGAACCTTGAAGTTAGAAGATCGAAGTTAGAAATCTATCTTCAAATCTCCATCTTCAAAATACTATATTCTATCTTCCATTTTCTATCGTCATTTATGTTTTGATTATATCAAATTCGCCTCTAAACTGCAATTATACTTGCGTTAACACCAGCGGCCCATCTTTAGTTATTGCAATTGTTCTTTCAAAAAGTCCTGACAAACTACTATCTTTACTTTTAATGCTCCATCCATCATTGTTTGCGTAAATAACATCTTTTTTCCCCATGTTATAAATAACTTCAACTGCAATTGTTAAGCCTTCGACAAGAAGAGGAGTTTGTTCTATTCTTTCATTAAGATAGCCTGGTACTTCCGGTTCTTCATGAAGGCTCTTGCCAACACCATGCCCGACCAAGCTTCTAACTACCGAATAACCCGCTCCTTCAACTATATCCTGAATCTTCTTTGAAATATGCCCAACCCTATTTCCTAATCTTGCTACCTTTATTCCCTCCTCAAGCGCTCTTTTCCCCGTTTTTAAAAATTTATCTATCTCGTCATCTCTTTTTGATGTTTGATATTTGATATTTGATATTTTTACGGTTTCTGCCATATCCGTATTAAACCCTTTATAATAAACTCCGCAGTCAATGCCGATTATATCTCCAACTTTTAGTCTATATTCCGTTGGTACACCATGAACCACAACATCGTTTGTCGAAACACAAATAGTGTGCTTGTACCCCTTTACTCTTTTAAATCCAGGCTCAGCGCCTTTCTCTTTTATGAGTTTTTCTGCAAGCGTGTCAAGCTCAAGTTCGGAAACCCCAGGTCTTACTTTCGATAATAAATTACTTAATACTTCTGCCAGAATTTTGCCACCTTCAAGCATTATCGAAATTTCATTTGAAGTCTTAACATGCATCATTTCAATGTACTAATTTCTAGTCGTGATAAAATTGAATCTATTTTTCTTTGTAAATCAAAAACTCTATCGCTGTTATTTTCTATTGTATAATCGGCAATTGCTATCGGCCCTCCTTTATTAAGCTTCTCAATTTCCGCAACATCTCTTAAATAGCATTCATCAATTGGAATTGGCCTGACACTTCTTTGAGAAAGTCTATTGTAACGCACTTTAGGCTCGGCGTATATGTGAATTATTGTTAAAGACGGAAACATCTTTTTTAAATATGTATATTCTTCCCATGAATATAAACCATCAATTACTATTGAATCTTTTTCTGCCAATAAAGTCTTAATTTTGGGTTCAGCTTTCAGAGCAAACGCCCCCATTCCGTTTTCCTTCCGTATTGCCTCTCGCACTATCCGTTCGTTCTCGGGCGTAAGCTTTAAGCCTCGCTTTTTTACTTCCTCTTCTGTAATTTCCCCAAATCTAACAAATGGAATTCCATATGTCGCAAGATACTCAGCCGCCTCAGTCTTGCCGGCCCCAGGCATTCCAACAATTGCAATTATCCTCTTCATTTCTTATATCTATTATCTAAAATTTGCTCCAATCCTTCTTTTAATTCCAGTTCTTGATTAATATATTCTGGCGCACCGGGAGCATCTTCGCCACTTAAGCCAATAATAACGACGGACAGCAAAGATCCAGCTCTTCCTTTCCTTTGTTCTTCTGGAAGAGAGCTGACCTCGTTTAATAATTTTTGATTGAAATTTAATGCGTCGCCCTTGGGCGTTCCAAGTCTTTGTTCCATAAAAATTATGGATCTATTTTGATCTTACTTAATATCTCTTTATAAATCTCTTTAATTTCTTTTTCCCCGTCAATCTCAACCAAAAGTCTTTTTTTTCTATAATATTCCAATACAGGTTCTGTAAGCTCGTGGAATAACTCGATCCGTTTTCTAAGAGCAGTAAGCGTTTCGTCTTGTCTGGCATCAGAATTTCTATAAGAAAGTCTCCACAATGCTTCTTTATCTGAAACCTTCAAATAAATGACCTTGTCTATTCCATTCTTAAATGATTTCGCCTGAACAATAGTTCTTGGAAACCCATCAAGAATGTAACCTTTCTCGTATTCCGGACGTTTTAGATATTCACTGACAATTTCAAGGGTTTTTTTGTCTGGGATAAGATATCCTGCATTCATTATTTCTTTGATATATCTTCCTAGTGGACTATGCTCCTTGGCCAAATCTCTAAAAATGTGGCCTGTTGAAAGATAGGGAGCCTTAAGTTTTTCCGAAAGCAAATTTCCCTGTGTTGATTTTCCAGCTCCCTGGATGCCAATTAAAATAATCTTCATAGAACACTAAAACATTAATGTGTTACTTGCTGAATTTATCGTAACTTCTCATTACAAGCTTAGCCTCAATAGATTTAATAGTTTCCAAAACTACGGATACAACTATCAAAATTCCTGTTCCCCCCAAAACAAATGTTTGAACATTTGCGAATAACTTTGTTATAGCTGGAAATATAGCAATAAGTCCCAAAAAAACTGCCCCAGCCAACGTTATGCGCGTCAAAATGAAATTTAGATACTGTGAGGTTGGATTCCCCGGTCTAATGCCAGGTATAAACCCGCCATACTTTTGTATCTCCCCTGCAATTTTTTTCGGATTAAAAATTACTGCCGTGTAAAAAAATGTAAAACCAACTACCAAAAGAAAATATAAAGCATTATAAAAAAATCCATCCGGGTTAAGCCACAAAGTAATATTAGTCGCGATAGCATGTAAGGCATTATTCTTTGAAGCAGTTAAATAATTTGCAATAAGAGATGGTAAAAGCACGATAGAAACAGCAAAGATTATAGGAATAACACCCGCTTGGTTAAGCCGCAAGGGCAGATGGGTTGATTGCCCGCCATACATTTTGTTGCCTCTTACTCTTTTTGCGTAATGAACTACTACTTGACGCGTCGCTTCGTTTATAACAACTATCGATGCGATTACCAAAAGGCCCATTGCAAGAAATGTAACCATGTTAAAAAGATTGGACGCTGTTGTCGTTGAAATCGTTTGGCCAAAAATAACAGGAATCCTGCCAACAATTCCCGCAAAAATCAGAAGCGAAATACCATTTCCGATTCCTTTTTCGGAAATAAGCTCACCAAGCCACACCAAAAGCATAGTTCCTGCAGTCATTGTAATTATAAAAGCTATAAGACTTATAGGATCTAAAAGAGAAATTATACTTTGACTACGAAGCAAAGCATACATCCCGATTGCCTGCAAAACTGCGAGAGGAACCGTAAGAATTCTTGTGTATTGATTAATTTTTTGTCTTCCGGTTTCTCCTTCTTTTGATAGTGCCTCAAGTTTTGGAAAGACAAGCGTTAAAAGCTGCAGAATTATTGATGCATTAATGTATGGGTTCAGTCCTAACGCCATTACGGAAAAGTTAGCTAAAGTTCCCCCTGAAAAAATATCCAAAAGTCCCAAAAATTGATTTTGGGTGAAAAGTGTTTTAAGCGCAACTAAATCAACTCCTGCAACAGGTATGTGGGCAAAAATTCTAAATACTACAAATATTCCTGCTGTAAATAAAAGCTTGCTCCTGACATCCGGAGCGCTGAAACTATTTCTAAAAATACCTAGAATATTATTCATAAAATCCAATTTTCAATTTGAAATTTTTAATGAAATCTTCCGCCAAAGGCGGATCAGCCTCTGGCTGAAAATGTTTAAAAATTAAATTATTGAAAATTGATTGAAAATTTGAAATTTAAATTTCTACTTTTCCTCCTGCCTTGACAATTTTCTTCTCTGCCCCTTTTGAAACTGGTAGCTTCACAGTCAAAGCAACATTCACATCTCCGTCTCCTAAAATTTTAACTCCATATACTTTCGCATCTTTTTCATCAACAATTCGATTTTTAACAAGCATCTTTATATCCACAATGTCTCCTTTTTTAAGAACATTTAGATTCTTAACATTAACCACAATTGGATTTTTTCTAAAAACCTTGTTTCTTCCCTTACCCCGTCTAAAAGGAAGCCTCTTAATAAGAGAGATTGCTCCTCCTTCAAATGATATTGGAATTTTACCTCTTGCTTTTTGGCCTTTTGTGCCTCTTCCGGCTGTTTTTCCACGACCCGAGCCATGGCCAAGGCCTAGTCTTTTATTTTTTCTCGCGGTTGTTTTGGGTAGATTTTCTAATTTCATACTTTTATTTCAGGTTTTTTATGTCGCCTATATCTTTCAGCTAATCTCTTCAATGCTTCTATCGCGGCATAAACATTACTGGCCTGATTTTTAGTTCCTAAAACCTTTGATGATATATTTTGTATCCCGGCTGCCGCAACTACGCTCCTTACAGCTCCTCCTGCAATTACCCCGCTTCCGGGAGGCGCCGGTTTTAAAAGCACTCTAGCCGCTCCCAATTTGATGCGATACTCGAAAGGAATTGTACCGTTTATAATAGGCACTTCTATTACATGTTTTTTTGCAATTGAAACTCCCTTTTTAATAGCTCCCGCTACATCAGGCGCTTTGCCAAGTCCCACCCCAACCTTTCCCTTTTTATCCCCTACAACAGCCAAGACAGAGAAACCAATTTTGTTTCCTCCCTTAGTTTTTTTAGAAACTCTATTTACCTGAACAATTTTTTCTTCAAACCCATCTTCCGGTTTTGACGAATACCTGGAATTATTCATTAAAATTTTAATCCTCCTTCCCTAGCGCCAAGTGCTACTTCCTTTACTCTTCCAAAATATGCATAATTTCTTCGGTCAAATACTACTTTTTTAACTTTTTTATCTATTGCCTTTTTTGCCAAAAGTAGCCCTAAAGCTTTAGCTCTTTCCACTTTTGTTGCTTTTGCTTTTTCAGCCAGATGTTTTTCCGATATCCCAACGATTGTTTTTCCATCTTCATCATTTATGACTTGAGCATAAATATAGCGATTTGATCGAAAAACAGCAAGTCTCGGCCTATCTTTTGTCCCCCTGATGCTCGATTTAGCTCTCATTTTTCTTTTTAGTTTTTTATTAGTTTTTTCCATAATTATTAATTTATAATTTTATTTTGCTCCTAAAGTCTTGGCTGCTTTTCCTGCTTTTCTTCTTATCCTCTCATCAACATACTTAATGCCTTTGCCTTTATATGGCTCCGGCGGACGAATGCTTCTTATCTTTGCAGCTGTATCTCCCACCAAACTTTTGTCTATACCGGAAACAGTTATGATATTATCGGTAACTAAAAAAGTTATATCTTTTGGGGCAGCAATCTTAACCGTATGAGAAAATCCTACCGATAGTATAAGATCGTTTCCGGAGACTTGCGCCCTGTATCCAACTCCTGATAATTCAAGTTTTTTAGAAAAACCTACTTGTACTCCGGTTACCATATTGGCAATCATGGCTCTGGCTAACCCAAGTAATTCTTTTATTCTCTCTTCATTCTTGTCTTTAACTTTTACCTCCAAACTTCCGTTTTCAACCTTTATTTCAACGCTCGCAGGAAGAGCATAATAAAGAATTCCCTTTGGCCCACTAACCTTAATGCTGAAACCTTCTTGTGAGACAGTTACGTTTTCTTTTATTTTAATTGGTATTTTTGCAAGTTTTGACATAAAGTTTCCCTTCTACCAAATCTTAAAAAGAACTTCGCCTCCAAGCCCTTTTTTGTAAGCCTCTTTTCCGCTCATTATACCTTTACTTGTAGATATAATAATAGTATGCTTGCCTCTTCTTTGAATTTCAGGAATACCTGAAAACTTTGTATAAACATGAAGAGATGGCTTGGCAATTATTGCGATATCTGTTAAAACAGGATTTCTTCTTTCGTATCTAATAACTGCCTCTAAAACTTTTTTGTTATCAATTACGCTTTCTTTTATACTCTCCAAAAATCCTTCTTTTACCAACACTTGCCCTACCTTTTTATTGATATTGCAATATGGAACAAGAAGCTTTCTTCTTTTTGCCAAACTGGCGTTTTTTATTCTAACAACAAAATCTGAAACTTTATTCATAATTTTACCATGTTGCCTTACGGACTCCCGGCAACTCACCTTTAATACTTAGATCTCTAAAGCAAAGGCGGCACAATCCGAAACGTCTCATATATGCCCTTGATCTTCCGCAGATATTACATCTGTTTTTATCCCTTACTTTATATTTCTGCTTTTTTTTAAATTTTACAATACTGGATACTTTAGCCATATTATTTTTCAAACGGCATTCCCAATGCCTTTAGTAATTCAAAGCCCTCTTTTTTGTCCTTTGCGCTTGTGACAATAGTAATTTCAAGCCCCTGCCTGCCGATTGTCTGATCAATCTTTCCGGGATCTAATTCCGGAAAGACAGTACTTTCAGCTAAGCCTAAGGTAAAATTGCCACGTCCGTCAAAGCTTTCTTTTTTTACTCCATGAAAGTCTCTAAATCTTGGCAGTACAATTGTTACCAGTTTTTCAAAAAAATCGTACATTCTTTTACCTCTAAGCGTTACCATTAGCCCTATCCGATCGCCCTCTCTTAACTTAAAACCGGAGATTGCCTTTTTAGCAACTGTTTCTTTTGGTTTCTGTCCGGTAACTTGCGAAAGCATTAGAGATGCTTTTTCTATGTTTTTTTTGTCCTGCGTTGCATCTTTTACTCCTACGTTTACCACAATTTTCTTAAGTCTCGGGACGGCCATAGAATTTTTTATAGATAATTTTTTTTTAATATTTCCCGAAATTTCTTTATTAAATTTATCAAGTAAATTGCTCATAGTTTTTGTTTGCATTTTTTACAAATTCTAATCTTTTTTTCATCTTCAGTCATGTATCCTATTCTTGCTGGAAGGTGGCATTTTGGACAAACAAACATAACATTCATTAAAGGCAACGGCTTTATTATCGTTGCGATCTCAGAAGGTTGCTTTTGAGACCGCGCTTTTAAATGCCTCTTATATTGGTTAACTCCTGCAATTAGCACTTTATTAACTTTGGAAAGAACTTTCTCTATCTTTCCAGTTTTACCTTGATCCTTACCCTTTATAATCTTAACTGTATCTCCTTTTTTTAGCTTCATAAAACCTCTACCGCCATACTTGCAATCTTAGCAAAACCGTTATCTTTTACTTCTCTTGCGATTGGGCCAAATATCCTTGTGCCCCTTGGATTTTTATCTTTAGCGTTATCAATTAACACTGCCGCGTTATCCGAAAACCTAATATAAGAACCGTCTTTTCTTTGTTTTTCTTTTCTGGCTCTTACCAAAACTGCCTTCACAAGCTCTCCGTCTTTAACTCCTCCGTCAGGAACTGCCTCTTTGACAACGCAATTTAATACATCCCCTGTATATCCGAACTTCCTCTTTGAGCCTCCAAAAATATGAATAACCATAAGTAACTTTGCTCCGGAATTATCTGCCGCTTTAAGAATCGATCTATGCTGTATCATTTAGGCAATACCTCCAATATCCTAAAAGCTTTTTGCTTTGATATAGGTTTTGTCTCCTGGATCTTCACTTTATCTCCAACATTAAGCTTAAAACCAGAAGTATCAGCTTTTATTCCCCTGTCTCTTTTTATAAGTCTTTTATATATTGGATGAGGTGTAACGCGGGAAACTTTAACAACCGCTGTTTTTTGCATCTTAAGCGATACAACAACACCCTCAAGTATTTTTGACATCTTTAAACTCCTTCTCATTTATAATAGTTGCTATTATAGCCATCTCTTTTCTTTTTAAAAAAATTGACCTTAGATTCTTAAGCTTGTTTTGAGATAATTCAATTTTCAAAAGATACAATGCATTTTTTCCCTCCCTTAAAAGGGTCTTTAATTCTACTAAAGTTTTCGAGCGAAACGCAAGTTTTTCTTTTGTTTTCATTTTTAAGCTTTGCTCTCCTTTTCCATAATCTTTGTTCGTACCGGAAGTTTATGCTTTGCAAGACCTAACGCAGCAAATGCTACATCTTTTGTGACTCCTCCCATTTCAAACATCATTCTTCCCGGCTTAACTGGCACAACAAACTCGTATACATCTCCTTTGCCGCTACCCATCCTGGTTTCCGCTGGTTTTTTTGTAATTGGCTTATGGGGAAATATTCTTATCCAAAGCCTCCCTCCACGCTGTGTATAGTGCGTTATTGCACGCCTAGCAGCTTCTATTTGTCTGCTTGTAACCCAACCTTTACTTAAAGACACCAAGCCAAATTCTCCAAAAGATATCTTTACTCCGCTGTGAGCATTGCCTTTCATCGATCCTCTGAATTCCTTTCTGTATTTTGCTCTTTTTGGCACTAACATATTTATTTGTCTCCCCTATTTATCCATACTTTAACTCCTATGTATCCTTTTTTAGTAAGCGCCGGGACACTGGCAAATTGAATTCGCTCTCTAATTGTCGAAAGTGGAACTGTACCTTGCTGCATTTTTTCCCTTCTTCCTATTTCTGCTCCTCCAACTCTTCCGGAAATAACAATTCTAACACCTTTTGCGCCCGCTGCCATAATCTTTCCTACTGCTTGGACCATTACTCGTCTATGGGGAAGCCTTTTAATTAATTGATCTGCAATATTGCTCGCAACCAAATGCGCATCTAAATTTGGTTCTTTTATTGCCTCTATTCTGGTGTCAATCTTTAGCAAAGATCCTTTATTTTTCTTAACGTCCAAAACCCCATATATGAATTTTTTAAGATCCTCAAGACCGCTTCCACCTCTTCCTATAACAATTCCGGGTCGGGAAACATAAATAGTAAGCCTAAGGCTGTTTATCGATCTTTCTATTTGTACTTCAGAAATCCCCGCAATCTTTAGCTTTTCCATTAAAGCCAATCTTATCTTTCGATCTTCAAGAAGGGTCTCTTTGTACCTCTTATCGTCAAACCAGCGGCTGCTCCAGTTGTATACCGGCCCCAGTCTGATTAATCTTGGATTAACTTTTTGCCCCATTTGCGCTCCTTTCTTCCAATGTAAACTTTATGTGACTGCTTCTCTTTTTGTATGGATGGACTCTTCCTCGTGTTGAAGGACGAAACCTCTTTATAAAAGGCCCTTGATCTACCTCTATGCTTTTTATAAAAAGCGAATCCTCTTTAAGTTTTGTGTTGTTTATCGCGTTAGCAATTGCGCTCTTAAGCGCTGTATAGAGTACCCCTGATCCTCTTTTTTTAATTAAAGCTAAAGCGTTAAGGGCTTGTGTTGCAGTTTTATTACGTATAACATCAGCAACAAGCCTTACTTTTCTAGAACTTATCCTTATTGATCTACTTTTAGCTGTTATTTCCATATATTCATCTTGTCATCCTGAATTTATTTCACTCGGTTCAAACGAGATTCCGAAACGAGTTCGGAATGACACCTATTCTTAAGTTTTACTGATTTCTCGCGCTACTACTCTTCCGTGACTTCTAAAGGTTCTTGTTGGAGAAAATTCACCTAAGCGATACCCAACCATTCCCTCCTGAACATATACATTTATAAATACTCTTCCATTGTGAACTGCAAATGTATGGCCAACAAAATCAGGAGAAATTTCCGATGCTCTCGCCCATGTTTTAATCGGCGTTTTATCACCGGTTTGTTTTTGCTTAAATACTTTTTTTATTAATTTAGGGTCTACATACGGCCCTTTTTTTAAACTTCTTCCCATTTTATTTCTTTCTCCTTTGTATTATATACTTATTCGAATACTTATTCTTTTTTCTTGTTTTGCCAACCGCTTTTCGTCCCACATATGTTTTTGGCGTAGTCATACCAATACCGCTTCTTCCCTCTCCTCCCCCATGAGGATGAGATCTTGGATTTTGAGCAACTCCCCTTACCGTTGGTCTTATGCCCATATTCCTTCTAGTTCCCGCTTTTCCAAAAATTTTATTTTTCCAATCTACATTTCCCAAAACTCCCACAGTCGCAAAACATTCTCCTCTTATTTTTCTAATTTCTCCAGATGGAAGTTTTAAATGAACAAATCCTCCTTCTTGCGCCATAACTTGCGCTGAAGAGCCGGCAGATCTTGCCATTTGTCCTCCCATCCCCGGCGTTAACTCAATATTATGAACAAATGTGCCAATCGATATAGACTTCAACTGCAATGTATTCCCAAGCTTAACCTCAGCATCGCTACCGCTTTTTACAATATCACCCAAATTAAGCCCTTGAGGCCTTAAGATATATCGCTTCTCCCCGTCTTCGTATTGGATTAGCGCGATTTCGCTTGTTCGATTAGGATCATATTCTATAGAAACAACTTTTCCGGAAATCCCCATTTTATCGCGTTTAAAATCAATGGAACGCATAAATCGTTTACGCTCTCCTCCCTGATGTCTTACCACAACACTTCCGCTTGCATCTCTGCCTGAATGTTTCTTTCTAATATACTTTAACTTATTCATATTATTTTGAGCTTGTCGAACCCCCTCCTACATCGAATAAGGCAATTTTTT
>MFNZ01000023.1:8302-9726 GCA_001782195.1 Candidatus Levybacteria bacterium RIFCSPHIGHO2_02_FULL_37_13 | reverse complement strand
TCCGTACTTTCCACCCGTATTCCATGTTGCATTTGAGATAGAACCATTATTGCTATTCCCTGAAGAATCTCCGGCTGTTAAACCTGAATTTTCGCTGAAAGAGTAGGAGGCGACGAGACTACCGGATGGCGCAACAGTAGGAGTAGGTGTTGGTGACGGCGTTGGTGTTGGACTTGGTTGCGACGGTGATTCTATTTGTATGATTTTTGCAACCGATGGCACGCCGTTTGAATTGAGAATAAACACCATATAATACCCGGGTGTAACAATATTAGAATTTGCAGGCGTATTAACTGTAAGGCTTGTTGCATTTTTAGTAAAACCCAGCTTTAGAAATCTCTGATCCATATCTATTGTATGGGTAACAGATGCCAAAGAAATAAGAGATACGCTCGATATATCATTCGCGTCCGGCGTGTCAATTGTCATTGTTGAGTTGTATTGAATTGGATTTGTAATATTAGTAATAGTTGGCCTTGTACCTTTAAAAAGATATGGCGGTTTATAATACTGCGCGGAAAAATAATTTGTTGCAGTGCCAAAACGCCCGCCTCCCGCGGACAATACTCTTCCATCCGGCATAAGAAGAGCGACCGAATGATACATTCTGCCATCTGTCATAGAATCCATAGCTGACCAGGTTTCAGTTACAGGATCCCAAAGTTCGGCAGGTAATGTCCCCCCCATAGCCATTTTATCAATAACTGTTGCGCCTCCAACCGCAAGCACTTTTCCGTCCGGTAAAACTACCAAATTATGATGGTACCTGCGATACGCCATTTGAGTAGTTGTTCTCCATGAAGGTGCAGGAGAATTCATGTCTATCACAGCAGTATCATTTTCAGCCTGAGCAGATTCAGACAAACCGCCTCCGGATACCATAAATTTTCCAATATCATACATTACCGATGTACCGTGTAGTATCGGACTATCCGTTAGAGTAGTCCATGTTTGATTATCAACATCTAATTTTCTAACAATACCTAATGTCGGGCTAATAACATATAAAGTTCCATCAGGCAGTACATATGGATGCGGATACATAGGATCATGCATATCAGATGTATTCACACCGGAAAGCTCTGTCCAAGTATTTGTATCCGGATGATAAATTTCCGGAATATCTGCCCAGGGGATAGACGCGTTTCCGGCACCGCTTATCGCGACTGCATTTCCATTGTTTAGGGTGGTAACACTTGGATACCATCTGGGCTGACTCATATCAGGTACTGCTTCCCACACATTGGTTGAAGGATTGAAAATATTAGTGTCTCTTATACCGTCTCCGCTTTCTTCATGTCCTCCGGCAACCAATATACGGCCATCGGCAAGCGCTGAGTGTCCCGAACAGAAAAGTCCGGATTCGTTGCCTACCTCAATAAAAGTGTTATCCACTGGGTCCCACACTCTTGGATAAGCGGGCA
>MFNZ01000023.1:5202-8198 GCA_001782195.1 Candidatus Levybacteria bacterium RIFCSPHIGHO2_02_FULL_37_13 | reverse complement strand
TCTGTTGGACCGGGTGTCGGGGTGGGCGTAGGCGTTAAAGTTGGAGTAGGCGTTGGAGATCCTGTTGGAGTTGGTTCAATCGCAGTATCCCTATCCGTTTGTATCTCAAGCTGCGTAAGAGCTCTATTGTAGATTCTAACCTCATCAATAAGGCCATTAAAGTATTCTCCCCATTTTGTGTTCCCTCCTATACGAAGTGGATCCAAAGAAATGCGAATAGTAATGCTTGTAGACTTACTACTCACCATTGAACCATTAATATATAACTTAAGGGTTGTTCCATCATATGTTGCGGCAATATGAGTCCATGTGTTCAAGGGAAGTTGTGTGGTACCGGCAAGAGCACTCGTGCCATACATCTCTGCGCTTGGTTTTCCTGTATCAGTATTAGCATAAAGAGCGTAAGCAAGACTGGTTGTTTTTTCTTTAAGAATAATAGTTCTCCAGCTGGATAAAGTTGTTGGTTTAACCCATGCCTCAATAGTCATACCGGTTGTTAAATCAAGTGAGTTTGAATCATTAACAGACACAATAGAATTTGTTCCGTTAAATGACAATGCTGATCCGTACTTTCCACCCGTATTCCATGTTGCATTTGAGATAGAACCATTATTGCTATTCCCTGAAGAATCTCCGGCTGTTAAGCCTGAATTCTCGTTGAAAGAATAGGAGGCGACGAGAGAGCTATCTGCATAAGCAATAAAATTTAAAGACAAGAAAAAGATAAACCCTATAAAAGCAAAAAAGGACAAAAATAAGGTTTTCATTTAATAATTCCTCCTTGTAAACTTTCCTAGCTTTTTTGTTGAGTCGATTATATACCGAACTTCTTGCGTTGACAAGCCAGGATAAAGCGGAAGAGTTACGCACCGTTTACCTATAAACTCCGTTACAGGAAGCGCGCCTTTTTTGAATTCTTTATAACCCTTCATTAAATGCAATGGTAAATAATGAATACCGCATTGAATTCCAAGCTCTCTCATGCCAACCAAAAATTCATCCCTATTTTCAACCATTATTTGATAAAAATGATTTCCCGTATTTTTCATACCGAACGCTTTGTTATACATCTTGACAATTTTATTTCTCTTATCATTTAAATTCTCTACTTTTTTTAATTGCTCTCTCCCTATCGCGGCTTCAACATCTGTCATATCAAAATTCCACCCCGGTGTATCAATTTCGTAATAAAAGTTTGACGCGTCGTTTTTGGAAGCGCCTCCCTGATACCGGCTAAGAGTATCCTTCGTTAATCCTCCATGACACATCATCGTGTACCATTTAGCAGTCTTTTCGTCGTTTGTTAATACCATTCCGCCTCGTATAGTTGTCATATTTTTTACTGCATAAAAGGAGTAGCAGCTCGCAATTCCCTTAAAATCATTTTTTTCGATTCTATGAGCGGAATCATAAAGCACGGGAATTGGAAAGTTTTCAAAACCCAAAGCGTAACTTCCGGAATAATGAACAGGTATAACTAATTTTGTATTTTTGGTAATTTTTTTCTTCACATCTTCAGGATCCAGACACCAATCGTCTTTTTTCACGTCTGCAAATACAGGCGTTGCTCCTGCTTGAATCACAACAGAAGCAGTCGCGCTCCACGTTAGAGATGGAACTATAACCTCATCTTCTTTTTTTAGATTTAGGTATTTGATCGCGAGATACAAGCTCATCGTACATCCATTTGTCGCCACCGCGTATTTTGCGCCTGAAAATGCGGCAAACTCTTCTTCCAACGCTTTCGTTTCCTTACCCCGTATAAGCCATCCGCTTTTTAATACTTTTTGCGCCGCGTCAAGCTCTTTATTATCAATTGATGGAAATGTTAAATTTATTTTCATAATTTAAAAAAAGAATAAAAAACTTTTTTTTATCTCACCGTTATTTGTGTGTTTCATCAAATATTTTACCCTGTAATATACATCTTCATCCATGTTTTTTATAATTCCGCTCTTAAATGCGCTGTAAATCTCATCAACCGCATCAAGCACCCCATAGTTTACCTTAAAACCAAGGTCTTTTGCAATACGGGAAAAATTTACCTTATAGCTGCGGGCGTCTACGCTTGTTTTGTTATGTATTACTGTAACATCGGGTAATTTTTGGTGAACAAGATTGGCGAGTGTCGCAATTTGATAATTTTGCTCGTTTGACCCGACATTATACACCCTATATTTATTCTTTTTTGTATGCAATGCCAGATATACTGACTGGGCAACATCCTTGACATGAACAACCGGTCTCCATTGATTGCCTCCATTAACTGTAATTTTATTTTGAAAATAGCTTGTGCCAATCATGGTATTTACCACAAGATCAAAACGGGGCTTTGGAGAATGCCCGTAAACTGTTGCAAACCTTAACACAATCCCATTCACATCTTTTTGTAAATAAGGGCTTTCCGATAACATTTTAGTCCTGGCATAAAGCGTTACAGGATTTAACTGACTTTCCTCATTAAATTCTCCACTTTCCGCAAATCCATACACCGAACAGGATGATGCATAAACAACTCTTTTCCCTGTTGATCTGCAAAGCGCGGCAATAGTTTCATTTGCTTTATAATTAACTTCCCAAGTCAACTTTGGCTGCAAATCAGACGCAGGGTCATTTGAGATTGCCGCAAGATTGACAACCGCATCAACGCTCTCGATTGCAGGAATCAAATCATCGATGTTTCTGATATCCCCTTTTAAAATTTGCTCGCCTTTTATTTTATATCTATTCTTTTCATACAAAAAGTTATCGAAGATGATTGGTATATCACCCTGATTTTTTAAATATTCACAAAGAACAGATCCTATATATCCGGCGCCTCCTAAAATTAATACTTTCATATATTCGCTCCTTTTTTATTTTGCGCTTCCATTCTTATAACTTCGTAGCAAAACTCTTCATACTTTTTTGCTATAGCATCCCAACCGTATTTCTTTGCGAATGACCTGCAATGGCTTTTCTTTTTATCCCGAAGATTTTTATTTGAGACAATACTT
>MFNZ01000023.1:341-5185 GCA_001782195.1 Candidatus Levybacteria bacterium RIFCSPHIGHO2_02_FULL_37_13 | reverse complement strand
CTTGGCTGTATCAAAAGGTTTAACTTTTATTGAAACTTTTTCAGGAACCCAAAGCAAACCCGGGACATCAAAGCAGATAAGAGGTTTTCCAAAACTTGCATATTCAAGCGGAACCAGTGGAAAATCCTCAAATCGGGATGTATAAATTCCAAACATCGAATTTGCCAAAAGTTTTTCTTTCAAATCTCCATCAACTCTTCCGACAAACGAAACTATATCGGAAAGCTTATTTTTTTGAATAAGCGATTTAAGCTTGTTTTCTTCTGTTGTTGGGCCATTTCCGGCAATAACGATTTTCATATTTAGCTTTTTAGGAAATCTTCGACATGCATCAATCAAAAGATCCAAACCTTTTTGCACTACATCAATTCTTCCGATAAATATTCCGTAATTACCCTCTTTTGTTTTCACTTTTAACATATCTTCGGACACGCCATTTGGAATAATTTTAGTAAAGATTTTTGGATTCAATTCTTCCATTTTCAATTTATTTAATTGTGAATATGCCAAAAAATACTTGTAAAAACGCGCTCCTAATGCTTCCACGAAATGAAAAGGAATATGATATTTTTTGGCAAACTCTTTTGCTTCGAACATTGTCGGCATACCAATAACCGGAATTTTTGTAAATATCGGAGAAAAGCACGTAGAAATAGGCGCTGTAAAGCACTCAATAATAACATCTGCTTTTAACTTCGCAACCGCGAAAGGCAATGCGAGAAAAAATATTGCATTATTAAGTTTTATATTAGATGAACCAAAACCAATATGCCGATAGATTACTCCATTGTTTTCTATATCTTTTGAATTTGGAAACCGCGAGCAAATCACCGTAACTTTATTTCCAAGATCAACAAGTCTTTTTGCCACTTCAAACGTTGCCCTTGCTTGTCCGCCCGAAAGCAATGGATTTTTTATGTCGTCAAAATCTAAAATAACAATATGCATTTTTTGTTTCATTTGGCAAACCTCTCATTCTTTGCTATTGCGATATTTTTAATTGAAAAAAATTGACGTTTTGATGTAAGATTGCTTGATAATATTTGGAAAAATTGATTTGCGCTTTTTTCCCACGAAAAATCCTGCGCCCAAACATATGCCCGTTTTGACAATAATTCCCTGTAGCTCTTATCTGTTATAAAATCAACCATCGCGCTTGAAAACGCCTCAACATTGTTAACCTCAACCAAAACCCCGGTAATTCTATCTGCTACAGAATCCCTAAGGCCTGCGACATTTGACGCAATAACCGGTGTTCCGCTGGCATTTGCTTCTATTACCGTTATGCCCCAACCCTCAATCATAGATGGCTGCAATACACCCCAACTTTGCGAGAGCAACTTCGCTTTTTCTTTATCGGTGACCAACCCTAAGAATTCAATTTTATTCTCAAGTTTTAACTCTTGAGTTAACTTTTTAAGCTTAGCCATATTATCCCCGAATCCCGCGATTTTTAATCTTGCATTGTCATAGGTTTTAGAAATCCTCGCAAACGCTTTAATTGCTATGTCAATATTTTTATACGATTTTAGTCTTCCTAAATACGCAAATGTGGGTTTTGGGGTTTTCTCCATTCTTTTAAACATCTTAAGATCAATGCCCGGTTTAACAATTGCTATATTGCCCAATTTTGATAATCCTATTTTTAGAATTTCGTTTTTTGAAGACTCGGAAACTGTAATAACAGGATTGTTTCTATAAACAAGGGGCATAATTTTTGCTTCCATAAAACGTGCAATCGCAGACAATGGAAACACTAAATGTTCTCTAAAAACTTCCTGATGGATGTGATGAATATGCAGAAATACAGGAATTCTCGCGTATAAAGGCGTAAAAAATGGTATTCCGTTTTCGCAATCAATAATTACATCAAATTTTCCTCTGAACCGCAAAATATAATACAAAAATGCCCACAAATATACAGTGTAAGAACCGCCTCTTCTTATTATCTGAATGCCGTCAATTGATTGATTCCTCGGGCTCTTTGAATCGTTTCCGCAAAAAATAGTTACCTGGTTGCCGTCTTTTACCCAGTGCCTGGCTAATTTATGAATATAGAGTTCTGCTCCTCCAGACCATACGTGGCTAAGATCCCTCCAATTAAAAATAAGAATTCGTAAGTTTTCTTCAACAGATTTTTGCCTTGCTGATTTCTCAAACAATAAATTCAATAAATCATTAATATTGTTTTCGAAAATTTTTACCCAATTTATCCTAAGATGTAAAAGCACCATAGTAGTGAAATTAAGCGCTCCTGTTAAAAGCATGGCAAGAACAATGCTTTGTATGCTTCCATGATTCAGACTGATTAAAACAACCTGCACTATAGCTAAAAGAAATGTAAAAATAGAAAAACTGTATATATTTTTTGTTTGATAATAAGTTACAAATACTTTGGATACGGTAAACAAAAGCATCGCGAAGGCAAATATGGGAAGATATTGGACTATCGATTCTCCCCTTTCTAAAAATATAATAGGCACGCTTATATAGCCAAAAACACCAAATGACAGGAATCCGACAACTGCAAGAAAGTAGGTAGAAAGCAATATCTTTGAAAAAGTTTTGTCTGAATTATTTTTTGCTCCCTCGGAACGGCTGATAAGAGGAATTGTAAATTGGGAAGCCAGTCCTCCCAAAAAGTAAATCATTTTTCCAACCGTAGAAATAAGGGCATAACGGCCTGCATCATCAGGCGATAAATAGTGTTTTGCCAAAATAATATCCAGGCTTAAAAAAGCAATAGTTGACAACCCGGATAGAACCGAACTTGAAAAAAATTTCTTTGGAAACCCATAAGTTTTTTCGCTTAATACCGGTTTCTCTTTTTTTCTTTTGCTAACGAAAATAACGGTTGCGATAAATGAGATTACGATTGAAATTGGTATTGCCGAATACACAATCTCTGAAAATTGTGTTTGTACAAATACAAACGCTGTAGCAAGTTTTGCAATTGGCTCAACAACAGTAATTACAGCCAGAGATCCAAACATGAGCTTCCCTGATAAAAATCCTCTATCTGTTGCGGCTATAAACCCGACTAACCACACAACTGCGAATAAAATAAAAGGGGATAGAATTGTTACATTAAAAAAATTCATCAAAAATGGAGAAACCGCTACCCAAAGCCCGCAGGCCACTATTGATATTAGAAACGATTTCCTTCTTATCCATTGCCAAAAAACAAAAGATGCTTTTTCACCATGTCTCGTATCTAAAAACCCGCTTCTGTAATTTACAGACGCAGTTAATGCGGAAAAGGGTATAAATGAGAGGTAAACGAATGACGACACAAGACTCACCAAGCCAAAACTGGCCAAATCCAAAGTTCTTCCCAAGTATGCGTTAAATAACAAGTTTAAAACATTACCAATTACAGATGCGCTTACCAACGAGATTCCTCCAAAATATATTTTTCTCAAATTGATTAGTCGCACAAGCCGCTGCCTGAATGGATTTGGGAAATTTATCTTTTGCGTTTCCTCAATAGCTTCAACAGTAATTTCCGCCATTACTTTTCTCTTTTTCAAGTGGAAACCATGAATTGTTTTTTCCCAATAGTGGGGCTTGAAAATAAGTTGGTATACGGCAATTACGCAGGCAAAACTTATCATGAGCCAATAAATAGGAATAAAAAAAACATATTTTACAAGACCATAATGCCCGCGCTTTATGCATCCGATCATGTAATAATAAAGAAACAAGAAGTTTCCAAATATCAATGAGAATGCCGCCATGTAGAAAATGGCTGTTGGATATATTGATTCAATTGTCGGCCCGACAATTGAATAAAGAGCAAAATATGAAAATGTTGCAAGCCACAATAAAGGATTTATAAGAATAAAGGCAATTTTTCCTCCAATTACAAGCTGAAAAATAAACGCGTGTATACCTTTTTTGCGCGTAAAGGTAAGTATTTCACGCATATGGACAAGATACGTCTGGATATAGCCTTTAAGCCACCTTGAACGCTGGCGCATCCAGTTTTTGAGATTGCTGTTTGCTTCCTCAAGCGTAGTTGAATCAATCATCGCTGTTTTGTATCCTTGTTTGAACAATCGAATCCCAAGATCCGCATCCTCGGTAACGTTAAAGGGATCCCATCCCTGCAATTTCTTAAGATCTTGAGTTTTGAAATGGTTGCTTGTTCCTCCAAGCGGAATACTTGTATTAATCGACTGAAGACCGGTTAGGGCTACATCAAACCACAAAGAATACTCAGCGGTAAAAAAACGTGTTAACAGATTGTGGTTGGGATTATAATAGTTAAGTTTTGCCTGAAGACACACAACATCTTTCTTAACTTTTTGGAATGCAAGATAAGCCTTTTTAAGTTGTTTTGGATCCGGTACATCTTCCGCGTCATATATAACCAGATACTCACCTTTTGCCATTCCTAAACCATAATTACATGCCTTTGGTTTGGTCTTGGGAATTGAATTTGGAACAACGATTGATCTTACATATACAGGCAGAATCATTTTACCAACTTCTTCTATAGATTCTTTATCGTCTTCCTCCAAAAGCAGCATCACATCAAGCTTATCTTTCGGCCAGTCTATTTTTGAAATAGCGTCTAAAAATTGAGGTATCACATGCGCTTCTTTATACAAGGGACAAAGAATTGAATAGGTTGGCAATTTATTGTCAGCAAGGGCTGCAATCTCAGGATCAGTCGATGTTATTTCCTGAGGGACACGCAAGCTTTTTACAATAATATAAAGATTAAACAATACGTCGATAAAATAAACAACGCTTAAGATTGCAACAATTACTATTGCTGTTGCATGCGGTTCATATAAAAAACCGGTTGTAAGGGTTATTAACAAAATCCCGATAAAAAA
>MFNZ01000023.1:0-241 GCA_001782195.1 Candidatus Levybacteria bacterium RIFCSPHIGHO2_02_FULL_37_13 | reverse complement strand
ATGGAAGCTTTTTGTTTTGCAGGAATAATTTGCGGGTGAGTCTTTTTAAGTTTTAGGGATAAAGCGTGAGTTCCAATTTCCCAGGTTGTTTTTACTAACCCCACTTTTGACGTCCCGTTTTTTCTATAAGCAAATGGTATATTATGGTTTACAATTACAAATCCTGCTTCGCGGGCTTTATGAAGAAACTCAAGATCAAATGTCCATCCGCTTTTAGGAGCTACTATAATAGTATCCGCTA
>MFNZ01000022.1 GCA_001782195.1 Candidatus Levybacteria bacterium RIFCSPHIGHO2_02_FULL_37_13 | reverse complement strand
CCACAGCCCTATATCTGCATTTTATCAAATTATGCTATCAATTAACAGTTTTATTCTACTTAAGTTTTTCTGTTTCCTTATGTTCTGTCACACAAATCTTTCCTTTCGCCTTTTCAGCCCCGCTCAGCGGGGTTCGTACACGGCTCAAGGAGCGATTAAGCGGGACGTCGCATTATTTTAATTTTTCGGTCTCACGGTGATCCGTGACTTTCCTACAGTGTTTGCAGAACTTTTTAAGCTTTAATTTTTCAGGCGTATTCAATTTATTTCTAGTTGTTATGTAATTTCTGTTTTTGCAAACAGTACAAACCATTCCTATTTTTACTCTGTGTTCTCCTTTTGCTGCCATAATTTCCTCCTCCTTTCTTTTTTGAGCCGACAGTGGGAATCGAACCCACACTCAAGTCATTACCAATGACTCGTTTTACCACTAAACTATGTCGGCGCGAAGCCGCGTTTGACGCGGTGCTGGGAGAGGGAATTGCACCCCCGGAGTCCTTTCGGACGCGTGGTCTACAGCCACGTGCGATTGCTGCTCTGCCATCCCAGCAAGTAACTTTATCTTTGAGCCTCCCAGTAGAATCGAACTACTGTCATATGTTTATCCCAGAAAAATCGTTTTGCTTGCCAGAGCCGAGACCGGGATTCGAACCCGGGACCTGCTGTTTACAAAACAGCTGCTCTACCACTGAGCCATCTCGGCAAGCCGATTTTACGGGATCCCGTAAATCTAAGCCAATTTTATCAAAATTGGCAAGATTTTACTGGGACAAAATCTTTCCTCTGCCATTGAGCTAGGGAGGCAAGCAGAACTCATTTTACCAAAGAGAAGAGAATAGAACAAGTATAGAAGACTAGATCCCGAAATAAATTCGGGATGACAATGACGGAAAGATAAATACGCTCCTTAATACCGAGGATGATTTTGTTTCTCCCAAAGATTTAAATTAGGAAGGCTTTCTATCCCGCCACGGCGGGACGGAAAAGCACCTTGTTGTCCCGCTAAGCGGGACTACCTCAAGAGAATTAAATATGTAGAGAAAAATTAAATCATCTCTAATACCAAAGAGCAATGTCAGTATACAAAAGTCCTGTCAATAATGTCAATCCCTTCGGCAAGCTCAGGATTGACCCTGAGCAGAATCGAATGGGTCAATTCCCCAATTTATTGTAATTTATTGCAATAGGAGCTCTGCTGAATTGGTTGATTTTAATGCGGAATTTTCAAGCCCTTCCGCAGTTACAAAGGTTCTTGGAAGAAAAGTAATAGCTGACGAGACAGAAGAAATTTCCGACTCGAAAGTAAGAATTGCAAGCGCACCGTTTTCTTGCTTGTTCCGTTCAGTTGCATGAACGGGGCTAGCGCTTTCGGATGCAGAAAGAGCATAAGATATTTTTCCGATATCATAATTGATTTTGTTAATAACTACGTTTGGATTTTTAAAAAAAACGGATGGCGTTATATTAACATTTGTTAAGATAGCAGGGTCGAAGGCAAGCTCAAGTTGCACTGCTGTTACTTTGTTTGTTCCTGTATTAATTAAAATTGGAAGTAAATATGTCTTAGGATATGAAGAGGTCGAAGCAATTTCAAGATTGCCAAACAAAAGAGAAGTATCTGGGGCAAAAGGTTTTTCAATCGCAACTGTTGGCGTAGGAGATTGGTTTATGTTTATATTGCTGTAAATAGATTTGTTTAGAGCAAGAACCAATAATCCGCCTGCAATGAGGAAAAGTACAATTATTAAAATTAGCGTGGACTTAGACATATGGTCATTCTATCATATCCCAAGAAGTTTTTCGGAGAAAGACAATAGATTGCCAATAATACTCCCAAGCGAAAAAGGTCCGGCATTAAACATTAGAAGAAATAGTATGATGATAAATCCGATTGAAGATAAAGACAAGTAGGCGTTGGCTAATTCTTTTGGAAGAAGAAGTGAGAAGACTTTTGATCCATCAAGCGGTGGAATTGGGAGGAGATTAAAAATTGCAAGCAGAAGATTTAAATGCGCGATTGTCAGGAAAAGCCAATGTACAATAGACAAAGTAATATTTGTTGCAGGTAAAACTAAATTCAATACATGAAACACGATAGTAGCCAAAACAGCCAGGATAATATTGGTTAGAGGTCCGGAAAGCGCGACCAGAGCAATATCTTTTCTTCCTTCTTTTAAGTTAAACGGGTCTATCGGAACCGGTTTGGCAGCCCCAAAAATTACAGGCGAACCTGAAAACATTAACACAATAGGAAGTAAGATGCTCATGATAGGATCAATATGTTTTTTTGGATTTAAAGTAAGCCGACCCGCAAGTCTTGCTGTCGGATCGCCAAAACGTTCCGCGACATATCCATGGGCAATCTCATGAAGAATTGCGGAGAAAATAAGAATAACAAGACTTACGAGTCCGAATATCAATTCCATATTGTTTAGTTTACTACTCTATGATATCATATCTTTCTATGAGCGGCATGAAATGTTTTAATTGCGGAAAGGGTGTAATGTATGGACACGCTGTGTCTCATGCAAAAAACAGGACAAATAGACTTTTTAAACCAAACCTTCATGCTGCTAAAATGGTGGTAGACGGCAGATCTTTGCGTGTCAGACTTTGCACAAAGTGTCTAAGAATGATTAAGAAAGAGATTAAGGAAAAAATCGTAAAACCCCAAGCCTCAGTCGCCCCAGTTGCTACGGCTTAACAGGTGGTTTTTGTTCTGGTAGAATTATTTGTACTGCGTTTTGTCCGACAAGGTATTTGATGTAATCAATAAGATTGTTAAACTCGCCAACTTCGGATGCTAAATTCTGTTTGGATATATCATTTGGGACTTCTTTTGATCGTCTAGAAAAATCGTTACGTTTATTTTCTATAAACCTACCGATATGAATTTTTTGGGCCCCTAGTTTAAATCCTTTCTTAAATTCGTTTATCATGTCTAGCGCGTCGTTCATAACTCTGTCGTTAACGTGGCCTATTTTATGAAGCTTTTCAGCAATTTTTAGAGACGATTCGCGAGCCTCTTGATACACTATATATAAAGGATTGTCAGCCGCCACGGAAATATGCAGTTTTCTATCTTTTCCTTCGCCTTTTATCAACATGTGCTGGTCTAATTGAAGATCTCCCTTTGAAAATTTTTCTAAGACTTCAGGAGAAATAGGTTTTGGTTCAGGGGATAGAGATTTAGGTACGTAACTTGTCTCATTCATACGTTGATAGTCTTATTTTAATTCTTTATTTATTATTGTCAAGCTTAGCTTGAGTTTAATCCCACTCAGCGGGATTGTCAAGAAGACCTAGTTTTGTTAAGATTTCCTTACCAACTTTTGGGTATCCATTGATGAAATCTTTATAATTCATTGGTTTTTTGCCTTCGACCTGAATTTTTTCTCCTGGTAAAAACTTAATTCTTAATTCTTGACTCTTAATTCTTATCTTAGTCCATGCACTTGGCCATGGATAATATGCTCGCATCATTCTTTCAATTTCTATTTTTGATTTTTGACCCGCTTCGCCGCGAGGCGAGTATTTGATTTTTGATATATCTATAAATCCATCTTGGCGCGTTAAGTGTTTGGTGTAAGTGGCATTTTTGTGATTTTGCGCAACAGGTTTTAGATTGCCATCTAAATATTTATTAAGAATACCGGGTAACATTTCTGCTCCTTTTCTAAATAGCCTTTCATACAAAGATTCAGCGGTATCTTGGGGTAAAATTTCTTCTTTTTCCTGTGCAAAGATAGGTCCATGATCAATTTCCTCGTCTAGTTTCATAATGCTTACTCCTGTTTCTTTTTCACCATTTATAATCGCCGTTTGAACCGGTGTTGGCCCGCGATATTTGGGTAAGAGAGATGGATGAATGTTTATTATGCCTTTGGGAAATATGTTTAATATTTCATTTGGGATAAAAAGGCCGAAATCTGCCAGCATTGCAAGTTGGCAATTAACATTTGACAATTGACTGTTAAGTTCTGGGTCAGAAAAGCTGGAAACGGAAAGATAGGGGATTTTGTTTATTGCGCAATAAGATGGTATTGGGTCGGTTGGGTTTTTTTCGGTAGTTACAGCAAGGGCAAGGTCGAAGTTTTTTTGCAAAACTTCAATTATTGGAATTACAAATTTCGACGAACCAAAGAATATAATTTTTAATTTTAAATTTTTAATTTTCATTGAATTTTCAAATTTAAATTTTTAAACATTTAGATTTCATTTCAAATTTTAAATTTCAAATTAAAAATTGTCTTAGATTTCTATCTCCTCAAAAACATCTTCTCCTTTTTCGTCTTTGCGAGATTTGTAGAGGATTCCTTTTTGCTCCAAGACTCTTTTTGGGAAAAGAATACCATTTAAATGGTCTATTTCGTGTTGAACAATTGTTGCGAATAATCCTTTAAATGTCCGGATGTGTGAGTTTTCTTTTTCGTCAAGATACGAAATTGTGATTTTAGGATCGCGAATAACCTCTCCCCAGATGTTAGGCAAAGAAAGACAGCCCTCCAGCTTCTTCGAGGAGTCGCGGAACTTTGCGGAACCGGACGCGGAACTACGCTGAGTCTTACTTCCGCGTTGTTCTGCGTTGAGTTCTGGTTTTTTCTGCGCTATGACAGGGTTAATAAATACCTGAATTTTTGTTTTTGGTGTTGGTTTAACAATAAATATTTGAAGAGAGCGTCCTACCTGCGGAGCGGCAAGACCTACGCCTTCCGGGTCTTTTGCCGCAAGAAGCGTTTTTTCCATTTCTCCGACTAGTTCTAAAACAGTTTTATCTATCTTAGAAATCTGCTTTGCCAGATACCGTACGGCAACTGGCTTTGCAGATTGGGCAAGAATAGATTGTGGTGCTGTTACAATCTTTAACACAAGGTAATTATACCATGCTTTATTTGTTCTCCCAAGTTTTTAGAGATTCTTGGGCCGCGGCGTCGTCTGATGCGATATGGGTGAGTATAAAATCCATTTGCTCAATTGCTTTAAGTTGGTTATCCAAATTAACTACGTTACCATCTTTGTCCAAAGATTCCTCGTGGTAAAAAAGGCCAAGAGCATAATACGCATCTCGATAATCCGGTTTGAGTTTTACAGTATTGTTAAGAACTTCTATTGCTTTTTTGGTGTCGCCATTTTGCCCATATAAAACACCTAGGTTGTAGGAAATATTTGCATCTGTTGGCGCAAGCTCAGATGCTTTTTTAATTGCTTCAAGCGAAACTGATAGAAACGTTGAATCTATTTGACCTAATGAATAAAACACCCGGACTCTGCTCTTCCAAAAAACTACATTATTTGGGTATTTTGAGGTTATGAAATCGCTTAACGATATAGCATTTTGAGCAAGGTTGTTTGCAAAATTTGCGGAATCTGTTGATATTTTTGTGTCATCCTGACTAAGTAATGCTCCCGCTAAGATAGCGTTGTTAATGGCAAGCTCGTCTTTAAAAACCGGTTCTCCGCCTCGTATATCAACCGCTTTTTGTAAATGAGGATATGCTTGTTGGTATTCACCGGCTCGATCAAGATTGTATCCAAGACTGTATGCTTTGTCTGCAATCCAGAACCTGAATAAAGTTAGAAGTAAGTAGCATGAGGCAATAATTACGAAAAATATAAACGTCCATTGGTACAGCGATATTCTATTAACAATTCCTGATTCACTTTTCGGGAATATAAATTGTTTTTTGGGTTGTAACATTCCTCCCAAAATAAATACAAAGATAGGAATCATAAACAGATAGATGTTGGTGATTACTACAGAAAAGCCGAAGAAATTGGTGATAAGGATTGAGAGATAACCAGCTAGGAGAGCAAGAGTTAAATTTCTAATTGACCTAATTTCTAATTGACCCAATTGGGATTTAGAAATTGGGATTTGATTAGAAATTAGAAATTCAGATTTAGAAATTTTCTTGAAGACTAGAAGAAGGAACCAGCCTATCATTAAAAGATAACTTCCTAAGCCGAAAGCCCCTGTTGTCGCAAGATAGTTAAGGTATTCATTGTGCGCTTTGTTATAGAGAAAATTCCACTCGGAGGTTAGATTGTGGCTGAGGGGTCTAAATCTATAATAAGCAGAGGCAAATGTTTCAACACCGGTACCAAAAATTGGATATTTTAGCCACGCATCTATTGCGCCTTTCCAAACAATAAGCCTAATCTTGCTGGAATCTGTACCGCCAAATTCGCCGGCATGAGGTTTGGTCGTTACTTCTTGTTTGGGAGGGGTGGAAGAAATGGAAGTTTTGATCCCGTTTAACATGAATTTATTAAGCTGGGAAAATGGCTGGCCAACGAAGAACGTAATGGCGAAAAATACTAATATTAAAATTGAAAATTTTCTGATTTGTTTTCTTTGCGTCCAAAAATAAAGAATAAAGAAAAAGGCTAAAGAAAACCACGCGGCAAGAACACCTGAACGCGCTCCGGTATAGAGAAGATCAAGATAAAAAAGAGCGGAAAGTAACAAGAAAATCCAAAATCCGAAATTCGAAACTCGAAACAAATTCGAATTTCCTAAATCTAAATGCTCAAAACGTTTTGTATTTTTGTCATTTGAATTTTGGTATTGTTTCGGATTTGGTGCTTCGGATTTCGAATTTTTAATACAAAAGGCGATAGATATAGGGAGAAGAATAGCCAAGTATGCTGCGAGCCAATCGGGTTGGCCGAGTGTTGAAAAGATGCGAACCATAGGCTGAAAATCCGCAGTCCAACAGGAGACATCTAGAGTCCCTCTAAAAATAAGACATGTTGGGTCGTAGCCAAAATGCGAGGGTAAACCCCATAACGCCACAACTGCGCCAGATATAAGACTTACCAAAAGAAGGCGTTTAACCATTGAGACGATTGCTAAGTTTGATACGAATGCATAATACAAAAATATGTAAGCTACTATAGATAGCAGTCCGCCGTTAAATCTGGAATAATATCCCCAAACCGAAACATGCATATCCCAGGAAAAAATAGTTGAAATAATTTGAGAAAGAAGAAAAAGGAGAATTGGAATGTCAAGAGGAGTTCTGCAAAGCAGAATTCTCCTTTGGAGAAGCATTTTTGTAAACCAAGATCCGGCAATAATTATTGTTAAGCCGTATGTCAGCCACATCTTGTTAAATTCAAAAAGTTCATATGTATCGCTGGCAAAGGTTAGAGGAACTAAAAAGAAAAGAGCGTAGAAGGAGTATTCTATGATGCGATTACAGATTTTAAGAATAATCATTGTTAAATTGCCCGCCTTGCGGCGAGGCAGGTTATATTGTTAAACTGTTGTTGGCTTTTAAATTGGTTTACTAATAGCAATATAGCAATGAAGCAATTTAGCAATATCCTAAATCCTACCATATTGGCAAAGGAGAGGCAAGGTGATATGATGAAGCAAGATCAGACGGTAGATAATAGAAGGTGGAAGATAGTATTTTGAAGATGGATAATAGAAAATAGAATCTACCTTCAATCTTCTAGTTTCAAAACCTATTTTCTATTTTCTACCATCTATCGTCAAGTTACAACAAGAAACTATGTTTGATAAATTTTTCTCTCTTTTCTCCCATGACATTGCTATAGATTTAGGAACCGCTAACACGCTTGTGTGGGTTGGAAAGAAGGGGATTGCAATACGCGAACCATCGGTAATCGCAAGGCATAAGAAGACAAAAAAGATTATTGCAATAGGCGGCGAAGCGAAAAAAATGGTAGGCAAAACACCGGCATCAATAGTAACAGTTAAACCATTAAGGGGCGGGATTATTTCGGATTTTGACGCAACAACTGCCATGATATCACATTATATACAAGCGGTTCATGAAATTGGCAGTATTTTACCAAGCGTTCTGGTGCGCCCCAAAGTTGTTATTGGCATTCCGTCTTCGGTTACAGAAGTTGAACGTAGGGCTGTTTGGGAAGCAGTTTTGACTTCCGGTGCAAGACAAGCGCATTTAATAGAAGAACCAATGGCAGCGGCAATTGGAGAGGGCATTTCGGTTTTCTCGCCAACAGGAGTAATGGTTGTTGATATTGGAGGAGG
>MFNZ01000021.1 GCA_001782195.1 Candidatus Levybacteria bacterium RIFCSPHIGHO2_02_FULL_37_13 | reverse complement strand
CGGCAGCTTTAAAGGCGGGGGATATGTTTGCAAAAGACTATTGGGCTCATAATTCTCCAGATGGCATAACACCTTGGGTTTTTATTAAGCAATCCGGATACAACTACGCTTACGCAGGGGAAAATCTGGCTAGAGGGTTTAACAGCGCTGAAGATGTTATGAATGCATGGATGGCAAGCCCTAAGCATAAAGAAAATATACTTTTTAAAAATTATAACGATGTTGGGTTTTATATCGGGGTAGGTAAATTAAAAGGCGAAGAAACAATTTTGGTGGTTGAGGAGTTTGGCAACCAGGGCATAAGAACGATTGCCGGCAATAATCCTAATCAAAGTGTCGCTACAAGTTCGTCAAAAAAGATTGCTTCACCTAATGTATTTGCAGGAACAATATCGAAAGAGACCCCTATTTTTAATAGTTTGTCGTTGCCTTTAAATGTTGATAAAGTTTTGTTGGCGATTTTTATCTTCACCTTTATTTTAGACATGATTATCGTAGAAAGAAGGAGGATTGCCCGTTTAGTTGGGCATAATGTAGATCATATTCTTTTCTTAATGTTAATTATGTTAGTCGTTGCAATATTGGGTAAAGGAGTGATTCTGTAATGTTAGAGAGAATAAAATTGCATCTTGGTTATTATATTTCTCTTATCGCGATACTTGCATTTGGATTTTTATTTGTTGCATTAGCGTCTCCCAATAGAGGGCTCCAGATTACGGCTTCTATATTTACAACTCTTTTGTATGTTTTTTGGGGGATCATTCATCACATGCTAAATCACGACCTTCACGCAAAAATTGTGGTAGAATATGTATTAATTGGAGTCCTTGGGGTAACAATGATAATTTTCATTTTATGAAAGGAGTAATTTTAGCAGGCGGCCTTGCCACAAGATTGAGGCCCCTAACATGGGTTACAAACAAACATTTGCTTCCCGTTTATAATAAACCTATGATTTATTATCCTCTTGAGGCAATGGTAAAAGCAGGCATAAAAGAGATTCTTCTTACAAGTTCGCCTGATCATGCAGGAGATTTTGCTAATCTGTTAAAATCCGGAGAAGACTTTGGCGTGCGGTTATACTACGCGATTCAGAAAAATCCAACAGCGGGAATTGCTGATGGTATATCTATGGCAAAAGAATTTGCAAGAAATGAAAAGGTTTTAGTGATATTGGGAGACAATATTTTTAGCTTAAACTTAAAACATATAGCAGATAAATTTAAAAGCAAAAAAAAGGGTGCGGTAATTTTTGGTGTTGAAACGGATACTTCTTCTCGGCAGTACGGAGTGGTTGAAATTGGAGAGAACGATAAAGTATTGTCCATAGAGGAAAAACCGGAATTTCCTAAATCAAAGATTGCTCAAACGGGAATTTATATGTATGACGAGCGGGTTTTTGACTTTATAAAAAAACTAAGACCATCAAAAAGAGGACAGCTTGAAGTAACAGATTTGAATAATCACTATCTTAGAGAAGGAACACTTGAATGTGAAACGCTGAATTGGTGGATTGATGCCGGCACATCGCATGATGAGCTTCTAAGAGCAAATGTTGTGGTTTCGGAAAAAGTAAAAAGAGGGGAACTGTAGTTATATTAAATTTTAAATATTAAATAGTAAATATTATTTCGGAATGAAATTAGCTGCTGGGAAAATAGTGTATAAGACGGAGCTCTTTGATGTTAAAGAACAGAAAGTATTGCTGGATGGTAACAAAAAAAATATTTATGCAACTGTTGAAAGACGTCCGACTGTAAATATTTTTCCTCTTACAGAAACAGATGATCTATATCTTATATATGAGTATAGGCAAATGTTTAGAAAAAAGATTCTTGGAGCAATTGCAGGACATATCGATGACAATGAAACATCACTTGCTGCAGGGAAAAGGGAGCTAAAAGAGGAGGTTGGGATGTCAGCTTCTCATTGGGAAGAAATAGCAAGGATTGAAAAGTCGGCAAGCGTTATAAAAGAAACGTCCCATCTTTTTTTAGCTCGTGATTTAGAACAAGGCACACCAAAACCCGAACAAGGGGAAGATATAACATTAGTTAAAATGTCTCTAAACGATGCTGTTGCAAAAGTTATGAATGGAGAAATAAAAGTTGCGGCAACAATGATTGGAATTCTTATGCTGGATAAGCTAAGAAGAGAGAAAAAATTATGACCCGTTCGGTAAACTCAGGGTCATAGTGAGTGTAATAGAATTATGAAATTGTTGGTAACAGGAGGAGCAGGATTTATAGGATCTAATTTTATTCTTTATTGGATGAAGCAGTATCCAAACGATGAAATTGTTAACTTAGATTGTTTAACTTACGCGGGTAATTTAGAAAACCTCAAAAGTGTTGAAAACAATCCTAAATATAAATTCATTAAAGGAAATATTGTTAATCCTTCCGAAGTGGATGCCGCAATGCAGGGAGTAGATATTATCGTACATTTTGCAGCAGAATCTCATGTGGACAGATCAATTTTGGGACCGCAGCCGTTTACTCTGACTAATGTTTTAGGAACACAGGTGCTTTTAGATAGCGCAGTTAAGAACAAAGTTAGACGCTTTCATCATATATCAACAGATGAGGTATTTGGGAGCCTCACTCTTAACGATAAGAGTAAATTTAATGAACGAACACCTTATAATCCCAGAAGCCCATATTCAGCAAGCAAAGCCGGATCTGATCATTTAGTCAGGGCATATAGTGAAACATATGAATTGCCAATAACAATTACAAATTGCTCTAATAATTTCGGACCTTATCAGTTTCCGGAAAAGTTTATCGCGCTGGCCATAACAAATATTTTAGAGGACAAAAAAGTTCCGGTTTATGGAGATGGTCTATATGTCAGAGATTGGCTTTACGTTGAAGATCACTGCAGGGCTATTGATATGGTTTTGAAAAAAGGCAAAGTTGGGGAAACTTATTGTGTTGGTGGGGTAACAGAAGATATTAGCAACTTGGATGTTATCAAAAAAATTCTTAAGATTTTAGAGAAAAATGAGGACATGATTGAGTTTGTCAAAGACCGTCCGGGGCATGACAGGCGTTACGCGGTCGATTGGTCAAAAATAGAAAAAGAATTAGGGTGGAAACCTCTTCACAGCTTTGACGAATGGCTCAAAAAAACTGTTGAATGGTATAAAAATAATGAGGAGTGGTGGAAAAGATTAAAAACAAAAAAATATCAGGAGTATTATAAAGAACAGTATGGGGATTTAGATTGATTATTTAGTTTTAAGCTAGTTAACTTTAGAAGGGTTTCTTAATTGGTCAAAAGATATTATTCCTTTTGCCGCAGCTCTTGCAACTGCGCTTAGGAAAAAAGCGTCATTATTAGTTGCTACAATTTCCGGTAACTGTGATATTGGAATAATTACCGTTCCTGCTTTTAATTCATATTCATCTGGATTTAAAGGTTGTTCGTTTATTCTTTGAGCTTGATTTGCATCTATTACTGTTGCAAAGAGCCTTGGTTTGTTATTCGTCATTCCTGCGTCTGGTAACACTTCGCCAAGATCATAAATATTTTTTACCGTCAGATCCGGAACACCAAGTTCTTCCGTAAGTTCTCTCTTTATTCTTTGAAGAGCATTGGTAACTCCGTCCACATTAAGATCCATAAATCCTCCAACACTATCCGATTCTCTTTTTCCCGTAGCGAATTTATCTCCACGCAAAACTATAAAATGGCTAATTTGTCCATCGTTTTCAACAAAAACTAATCCTTTTGCGCCTGATTCCGGACCATACCGCCAACTTACATATTCATAGGTGTATTCTGTTTCGGCTTCGTTTCTAACCTTAAACATAGGCAATAGGGCAAAGTTGCCTTTTGGTAATTTGAGAAGCTCAATAACTTCTACTCCACCGATTTTATCCGGTCTTCCAGCCAAATCAACAAGAAATCCATCATGATTCTCTCTTCCTGTCTGGGGAAGCGTAGCTAGTTCTAGCTGTAATTCTTTTGAGGTTCTTTGAAACCAGGGTCTCTCCATTAGGGATTCAACAATCATTCGTCTTGGAGGAGTTAGTTCTTGAGAAACTTGTTCAAGATGAGACCAAGCTCCAAGTGCATTATATTGGTCAACAATCGGATTAACTGGTAGCCTTAATTTGATGTTTGGTCTTTGGGATTCTGGTCTTGATCCTGCTGCTTCTGTAGACATGCCATGTATTATAGGATAATAATGTAGAGTTGTCAATATAGATGATTTTGTTTATAATTGATCTTAATGTTAATGAAGATTTTGGGGACTGGGTTGACTGGTTTGGTTGGGTCGAGGATTGTTGAACTTTTAAAAGATCAATATGAGTTTGATCCGTCAATGGTTGACATAACAGACAGAAACGCGATTATTGAAAAAATTAAAGGTTCGAATGCTTCGATTGTTCTTCATTTGGCTGCAAAAACAGATGTAGATGGGTGCGAAAAAGATAAGGAAAAAGATATTAAGATATTAAGATACAAAGATATTAAGGAACAAGAAGAAATGTTTTCAAGAGACAAAACAGCATGGGCTGTTAATGTTTATGGGACAAAGAACATAGTTGATGGGTGCAGAGAAAGCAGCAAAAAAGTAATTTATATTTCAACTGATTTTGTGTTTGACGGTTCAAAAGATTTCTATAATGAGGAAGATGTCCCTAATCCAGTCAATTGGTATGCAAAGACTAAATACGAGGGAGAAAAAATTGTACAAAATTCATCCATTCCTTGGATAATTGTTCGAATTTCCTATCCTTATCGAAGTAGCTTTGAAAGACCGGATTTTGTAAGAGCGATTCTAAAAAGGCTTCAAAATAACGAGAAAGTTTTAGGGGTAATCGATCACAAATTTAGCCCGACTTTTATAGATGATATCGCGTTTGGTATACATAAGCTAATAGAGAAAAAGGCCTTGGGGATATTCCATGTTATTGGCAGTACGTGTTTAACTCCTTACGACGCTGCAATAGCAATAGCAACAAAGTTTGGTTTGAATAAGGATTTAATTGGCAAGACTACCAGAGAAGAATTTTTTACGAATAGAGCAAAGCGGCCTTTTCATTTAGTTATTAAAAATGATAAAATACAAAGAATGGGAGTTAAGATGAGAGGGTTTGAGGATGGATTGGAAGAAGTAAAGAGACAACTAGCCAATTTCTAATTAACCTAATTGACCTAATTTCTAAACAATTTTGAAATTGGGCTTTATTTAGATCAATTAGTAATTAGAGCAATTAGAAATTTCGTTGATATGACTATTACATTTATCGGTCATGGATATGTTGGTTTGGTAACCGCTTCTGTTTTTGCAGATCTTGGCAATAAAGTGTGGGTAATTGGACATACAAAAGAAAAGATTGAAAATCTTAAAAAAGGAATAATCCCTATTTACGAACCGGGTCTTGCGGAAATTGTAGAAAGAAACATTAAGGCGAAACGGCTGCTGTTTACTCTTGATTATAAAGAAGCAATTCCTGAATCCAAAATTGTTTTTATCGCTGTAGGTACTCCGCCAAAAGAAAATGGGGAAGCGGATTTATCTGTTGTTTTGGATGTTGCGAAAAAAATCGCAAAGCATTTAGGCCGCTATACTGTAGTTGTGACAAAAAGCACAGTGCCGGTCGGAACATACAAGAAAATTAAAACAATAATTGAGAAAGATAAGCTCGGCACATCGTCTTTTGATGTAGCGTCGATCCCTGAGTTTTTGCGGGAAGGACAGGCAATTTCAGATACTCTGCATCCGGACAGGATCGTGATTGGCACAGAGTCTCAAAAAGCGCAAGATTTATTGGTAGAGTTGCATAAGCCAATAGATGGCAATTATGTTTTAACAAATATTGAAACAGCGGAAGTGATCAAATATGCTTCGAATGCTTTTCTTGCAACCAAAATTTCTTTTGCCAACGCGATCGCGTATTTCTCGGAGCTCACAGGAGCCGACGGGCTTTCTGTCCTGAAAGGAATAGGGCTTGATAAAAGAATAGGCAGAGAATTCTTGAATGCAGGAGCGGGTTACGGAGGAAGCTGTTTCCCCAAAGACGTAAAAGCGCTAATCGCGATTGCTCATGCTTATGGATATGATTTTGATCTTCTAAGGGATGTTGAGAAAATAAACAGAAATGCAATTTTGAATATTGTTAGCAAGGCAAAAAAACTACTGGGAGGAAATATTCAAAATAAAAAAATTGGCATTCTTGGGTTGGCGTTTAAACCCGATACGGATGACATGAGAGACGCGCCATCAATTGTAATAATTAATAAACTTTTAGAAAATAAAGCAAAAATAAAGGCATATGATCCGGTCTCAGTTAAAAATGCGAAGAAAATTCTAAGAAATGTAGAATTTGTAAACAATTCTTATGATGTTGCTCATGATAGCGATTTATTGATTGTATTAACAGAATGGAACGAATTTCGACAGCTTGATTTGCAAAAGATAAAAAAACTCATGAAAAAACCACTTCTTCTTGACGGAAGAAACATTTACGACCCAAAAATCATGGAGGAGTTAGGGTTTTCATACATGGGAGTTGGAAGATGAAGAAGGTCTTTATCACAGGCATATCGGGATTTGCCGGAAGCCATCTGGCCGAATATTTGCTTTCTAAAAAAGAATATGATGTTAGCGGAACATATTTACTTGAAGAGAGTGTAAAAAGAAACCTTGGAACGATAAAAAACAATTTAGATCTTATAAGAGTAGATCTTATTAATAACAAGAAAGTATTTGAAATAATAAAATCGGTAAAGCCGGATTATGTTTTTCACTTAGCAGCTTTACCTTACACGGGTACAAGTTTTAAAGCTCCATTCTTGACAATGAAGAATAACATAGCTTCTCAAATGAATATTTTGTCAGCGATAAAAGATAACAATCTGTTTAATACGAAAATTTTGGTTGTTTCTTCAGGAGAGATTTATGGTTTGATTGAAAAAAAGGATTTACCGATTGACGAGGAAACAAAATTTATGCCGACCAGTCCTTATTCAGTATCTAAGATTACACAGGATTTTATGGGGCTTCAATATTTTTTGTCATATAAGCTTAAGGTAATCAGGGTCAGACCGTTTAATCATATAGGGCCTCGACAATCACCAAGTTTTGTTGTTTCCTCAATTGCAAAGAGTATTGCCGAGATTGAGAAGGGTAAGCGAAAACCGGTTATATCGGTCGGGAATCTTAGCGCCAAACGCGACTTTACAGACGTTAGAGATATGGTTAACGCTTACACTTTAGCTATTGAGAAAGGAAAGATTGGGGAAGTGTATAACATTGGTTCCGGTAGATCGTACAGAATTTCTGAAGTTCTGGAAAATCTTCTTAAATTGTCCAAAATTAAAATTAAAATAAGAGTAAATAAAAACTTATTAAGACCGGTTGATATACCTGAGTTATTATGTGATGCAACAAAGTTTAAAAAAATTACAAACTGGAAACCCAAGATTGATATGAGCACTACCTTAAAAGACACCCTGGATTATTGGAGGATGATTGTTTAGGGTTATAAATGTTATAATAATTACAGTTTTATGAGGAAAGCGCTTATTACCGGTATTACAGGACAGGATGGATCTTATTTGGCAGAGCTTTTGATAGGTAAAGGGTATAGAGTGTTTGGGTTAACCAGAAGAACCAGTACTGTCAACAATGAGAGGATCAAGCATATACAAGATAAGATAGAATTGGTTCCGGGAGATTTGCTCGATCAGAGTTCTTTAGCGTCCGCGCTTTTGCAAGCAGAGCCCGATGAAGTTTATAATCTGGCTGCCCAGTCTTTTGTTAAGACATCATGGAATCAGCCGGTTTTAACAGGAGAAATTACAGCATTAGGAGTTATCCGTCTTCTTGAGGCAATAAGGGTTGTCAATCCAAAAATAAAATTTTATCAGGCATCTTCGTCTGAAATGTTCGGAAAAGTCACAGAGACTCCACAGAAAGAAACAACAAGGTTTTATCCAAGGAGTCCTTATGGAGTTGCCAAAGTATACGGGCATTATATTACCGTAAATTATAGAGAAAGTTTCGGGATATTTGCTTGTTCCGGGATTCTTTTT
>MFNZ01000020.1 GCA_001782195.1 Candidatus Levybacteria bacterium RIFCSPHIGHO2_02_FULL_37_13 | reverse complement strand
TCGGGGCAGCCCTGCTAATGTAGTTTTTCTGCTATACTAAAAAGGCATGAAAAGAGAAGAGTTTGCTAAAAAGATATATTGGTCAAGGGTCATTTGGGCTGTAAGCATCGTTAATCCATTAATGATACTTCCTCAACTTTTGCAGATTTGGCAAACACATCAAACGGCAGGATTATCAGTAGGTTTTTTGGTAATACTTGTCCTTATTCAATACGGCTTTGCGCTGCACGGATTTTTTACTAGAGACCGTTTTATTATGGGAAGCAATGGCTTAGCTGGTACTATGTCTCTTCTTACCCTCATTTCTACCTTGTACTTCCGAAGTGTTGCTGGTTAAAATAAGTTTCAACATAGTTGTCCTTTGTTTCATTTCTACTCACTGTCTGCTTATCTTGACATAGTTTGTACTCTTGAAAAATCTTAACAATTTCTTAATAATGAATTTATGCTAACAAAATCCGACTTAAATCAAATTAGAGGTGTTGTACATGAAGAAGTTGATGTAATTATGGAAGAAAAATTGGAAAAAAAATTAAAACCTATTAAAAAAGACCTCAGATATCTTAAGAAAACCGTGGATCTTACTGTGAAAAACTACGACGAAGGAGATGTTAGATTAGAAAGAAGAGTTAAAAAAATTGAAGCGCATATTGGCTTAACTTCTTAAATTAATTATCACCGATTAGAAGTGCCTTCGCAAAATTCTCGAAAATACGACTGTATAGTTGCTAAGACCCTGCCATGATCCTATAGTTGATTTTTATCTTCCTTTATGGTACTATCTTTTTCATGAGCAGGGAAAATCGTTTCACGCCTGAAGACGCAATCCTAAGGAGAACAAAATACATAGAAGCATTTGCTGTATCCCTCGGTGCTGATGAGGCACTTGCGAAAATTAGCGCCAGTGCACTAATTGCCGCTAATGCTAGCAATAGTTTACCAGCAGCAGATTATACTAAACCTAAATTGGAAACAGATCCTGATAGCGTAAGAACAATTGAGCTTATGGGAAGTTGGCTTCTTACCGGCAGTCCTCATCAAGATGGGTTAAAATTTATTGCCGGACAAAGAGCATATTTTCTTCTTAAAGAAAGGCTAATTAGTCCATATTTTACCAATCTACCAAACTTTATTGAAAACGCCGTAGATAAACAAGCCTCCAATAAATTTAAAGAACTTACAAGCAAGTAAATTTTTGCAATAATTTCCAACATAGTCGATCAAGCCTTGCGCTTTCGTGCTATAATCCCATGCGTGCTACAAGAACAGCAGCCATTATTATTAAAAGATTATTATCGTCAACTTCCTGACCATCCGGGAATTGACCCTCTTAGTCTGATGTGTGCGCCTGCTGAATCCTTTGAGGAATTTCAAACATTTGTTAACACACGGGGACTCAACCCAAAGACCAAACGAGCCTTCAGCTCCCTTCTTGCAGACTTATTTAAAAGAACAGGAAATCTTTGGTTGCCTGGATATTGCGCGGAGACTGTCGAGCTGGCAACACAAGCAAGAAATTTGGTAAGACAACACATTCCGATTGCTAATGTTAAAGTGATGCTTTATCCCAACGACCCTAAAAATTTACATGCTTGGACCAGATTAGATCTTCCGGATCAACCTTCTTTAACGATAGACCCTGCAGGAGTACTCGAAAGCTCAAAAATCCTGCCTTACTTTGGACCGACATCTCCGTGTCTACTTAATGGAGTACGACTTAAGCTTGCAGAACAAATATATCTTAATAGTATGCCTCTTTCTCCAATTCAGGAAAACAAACTGACAATAACCAATAAAAAACACTTTCCAACATAGTCGCTTACGGCAAGCTTTCGCAGGCGATTCCATCGTGGTCTGAATCTAATCTATCTGCATTATTGGTTGGGCTTCCGCCTTTCCCTTCAAAATATGTTTGTGCTTCATCTTGAACTTTAAAATCCGAACAATCCATGTCTCCACTTGTATCACTCGGCGAAACTTGAGCGCCCAAGACACATGCATCATCTGCCCACAATCCTTTCTTTGCCTCGCGGGCATTTTTTTCTGCCTGCTTATATTCACTTTGATATTTATAAGGCAAATTATAGGTATATTCAGAAGCATAACCGCCATTAATCATCAGCTTACCAAAATCCGTTACGTCATCTATCCAAACGTATCTAAGAAGTCTTTGATATTTGTCTCTTTCTCCTTGTGTGGGATCAGATTCTAATAATAATTTTTTGTTATCTTGCAAAGTAAGTTTTGCGAAGTCAGATGCTTCTTTGCCAAAACACTCAACAGTAATTCTTGGATCAACAACTTCCGGTGTATCTATGCCTATGATTCTAACAGTCTCATTTTTCCCGTTTATCGAAACTGAAATCGTATCTCCATCAACCACTTTTACTAATGTTGCATGCTGTCGAATACCCGATCTAACAGTTGATTCTTCTTTAGGAGTTGGAGTGTTTGTTGGCTGAATCGTTTGCAAATCTGCAACATCCGGTTTTGTTGCTTCCTTGTTTTTGATAACATCTTGATTTCCGCCTCCAATAAATAACAACAAAGACATGAGTCCAATAACGAAGATAACCGAAATGGCAACAAACTTTCTTTTTCCGCCAAGATAAGTTTTAACTCCAGAAGCTCCCATCGCAAAACAATTCTACCATATTCCAACAATTGCCTAAAACCTTTTAAATTATGTATAATTTGTATAGATATGAAGATTGTTTTTCTTGGCACCAATGGATGGTATACAACTCCAACCGGAAACACTCCGTGCATTCTTCTTGACAGCAAAGATTATTATGTTGTTCTTGATGCCGGAAATGGAATTTACAAACTTGATAAATATATTAAAGAAGATAAACCAATATATTTATTTGTCAGCCATTTTCATATAGATCATGTTTCCGGATTTCATACTCTTGCTAAATTTAAATTTAAACAAGGACTAAATATTTGCTTCGCAAAGGACCGAAAAAAAGATTTCGAAACTCTTGTTCATCCTCCTTATACTATTAGTGTTAAAAATGAAATACAAAACATTAGTAATCTACATTACCAAGTTCATCTACACGAACTCTCGGAAAAAAATAACAATCTTCCTTTTCCGGTTTCTTGCATAGAACTCTACCATGCATATAGGGGTCATGGTTACAGATTTGAATTGGAAGGAAAAATTATTGCTTATTCCGGAGATACGGGAATTGGTGATAAATCCGTAACGTTGGCAAAAAACGCGGATGTTTTAATCCATGAATGTTCTTACGATATGGCTCCAAAGATCAATAAATGGGGACATGTTGATCCAATACTCGCATCAAATCTTGCAAAAAAAGCAAATGTTAAAAAGCTAATACTTACCCATTTTGACGCAAGTGTTTATACATCGTTTGAAAAACGGGATATTGCGCAAGAAAAAGCCCAAAAAATCTTCCCAAACACCACCGCAGCGCGAGACGATATGATTTTCGATCTATAACTTTAGCAAGATTAAGAAGATGTTAGAAGTTTTGAGGCCACGGAATGATAAATTGGAATAACTCTTCTCTTTATTACTTCAAAACTTCCCCCACGCTCAATGTGCCATTTAACAAAATTCGGCATTAAATGATAATTTGTTGTAAAAAAGGATGTAAGTGTTGGATTTTCTTCGGCAAGCCTTCTCAATTGCTCCCAATATTCATTTTTTATCACTTGGACGTCCGAAGGACCGGAGTAAAGCGGCTGATAAAATTTACTATTTTTTATTCTGGCATTATGTACTTCCACATACTCTGGTTTATTAAATAAACCTATGTTAGTTGCATCTGCCATAAATTCAATGATTGTACCAACAGTAATTGCAGAATAATTATCACCAAGTTTATTTCGATCTAAATGGCTAATATTATATGGCGGACTAAAATTTATAAAATACGCTTTTGCTTTTGAAGATATTTCCGCTTCTGTCTCTCTTAATCCTTCTGCTCCATATTCAGCAAATTTCATACCAAGATAACCCGCAAGGGACATTTCCGGAAATTTTCTTTCCTTTTCTAACAATAGTTTTTGTTTAAGATTTGGAACATTAAACTCTGCACTAAACCTCTCAAGCGCCATGGTTGGATTATAACACAAACGTACCCAATAGCCCCAAAGCAATTCCCAACAATCCCCCGCCTATGACATCAGACACCCAATGCTCGCCAAGATAGATTCTGCTGGTAAACATAAGTATATCGTAACTTACTAAAATACCAATAACGATTAACTTTTGTACCTGATTTAGTTTCTTTGATCTGATGACGAAAAATCCAATCAGAACAGTTAAAAACGCTGCTCTTCCCGCGTGGCCGGAAGGATACGAAAACTCAGACCTCACATGGAACTGCGGAAATTCTACCAAATGCTTTACTCTTAACATAAATTGAGGAGGCGGTAAATGGTCTACGAAAAACTTTCCGTACAATTCTATAATATGGAATAATCCAAAAAGACCAAAAGCGATAACACCCCACAGTTTTCTTCTTAAAACAAGAATTACAACTAAAAGAATCAGCATTGGCTCAAAATTCCCAATATCGCTAAAAATAGAAAAAAACTCATCAAATCTGCGCGAAATATTATCCTGCAGCCGGACAGTTGTGTTAAAATCAAATTGCTTAAAAATATCCTTGTCAACTAAATAGGAGAACAGAATGAAAAAGGAGAACATTATAGAACTTATTAAAAGAAGAGCCTTTTTCATAATTTTCAATTTGAAATTTAAAATTTGAAATCAAATCTAAATGTTTTAAAATTTAAATTTGAAAATTCATTGAAAATTAAAAATTGAAAATTTCAAATTAATTTAAAGTTTCAGGTCTTTAAGAAACTTTCTAAAGTCTCCGTTTATATCCGGATGCTCAAGAGCCAATTCAACAACTGTTTTCATATACTCAAGTTTGTCGCCTGTGTCATAATATTTTCCATTTTCAATTTCTACTGCATACACGGGTATGCCCTCATCCCTCAAAAGATTTATCGCGTCAACAAGCCAGATTTCCCCGCCTTTTCCAGGCTTTAGTCTCCTTAAAGCATCAAAAATTTCTGGAGGCAGTATATATGCTCCATGAGTTGCCAGATTTGAAGGCGCGCTGTCCGGATCCGGCTTTTCTACAATCGCGTTGATTTTGTATACATTATCTTTAACTGGTGTTATGTCGGCAATCCCATATCGTTTGAGATCTTCTTTCTTACCAATTTTTACACCTGAAATAACTATACCACCATATTTTTCATGAACATCAACCATTTGCTTAAGCCTTGGAGGGCTGGAATAAATGAATTCATCTCCCCACATTACGGCAAATGGCTCATCTTCAATTGCAGGCTCTGCCGACAATATTGGAGTACCATTACCATACGGGCCTTTCTGACGAATATAGATAAAATTAGCAACTTCGGAGATTGCGCGAACACTTTCTATAAGTTTTTCTTTTCCTCCATTTTCAAGATTTTTTATGAGCTCCGCGCTTGGAAGATCAAAATGATCCTCTATCGCGCGTTTTAAAGCGCCTGTTACTATAATAATATCTTTTACTCCCGACATAACCGCTTCCTCAACAACATATTGAATAACAGGTTTATCTACAATTGGAAGCATTTCTTTTGGCATGGCTTTTGTTTGGGGGAGAAAACGCGTGCCAAACCCGGCTGCAGGGATAACGACTTTACGAATCTTATTCATATTAAATCTTGACGATAGAAGATAGAGGGTAGAAGATAGTATTTTGAAGATTGAAGATGGAGGATGGAAGTTTTTAATCTATTTTCTAACCTCTACCTTCAAAGTTCTACTTTCTACTTTCTATTTTCTATTATCTATCGTCTTTTTATTCTACCCTTTCTGCCCTTTACATGTCAACTGAGATTTGGTAAAATAAAATATTCTTTGTCATGCTGAACTTGCTAATTGTCATTCCGAACTTGTTTCGGAATCTCGTTTGAACCGAGATCCTGAAATAAATTCAGGATGACAACGGAAAAGATTCAGGATGACACGGATAAAATTTATGACAACTCCTGTTGCATTTCTTAAAGAAACAAGCGAAGAACTTAAAAAAGTTGTCTGGCCAACAAGAGAAAATGTTATAAGATCAACAATAATTGTTATACTTTTAAGCCTTATTGTCGGTCTATTCTTAGGAGGATTGGATTTTACATTTACTAAATTGATAGAAATCATAGTCAAATAATTTTCAATTTGAAATTTAAAATTTGAAATCAAATCTAAATGTTTTAAAATTAACCATTGAAAATTCAATGAAAATTAAAAATTAAAAATTTAAAATTTTTCACTATGGATACAGCACAAACGCAAATTAAAGAAGAAGTAAAGAAAACTAACCCAGCATCCGATGCTGGTAAATGGTATATTGTCCACACGTATTCCGGGCACGAAAATAGAGTTGAGGAATCTCTGCGCCAGAGAGTTCAAAGCTTGGGCTTTCAAGATAGAATTTTCGACGTAATCGTCCCGACCCGAAATACTATTAAGGTACAAAGCGGCAAGAAAGAGTCTGTCAAGGAAAAGATCTTCCCAGGCTATGTCTTGGTAAAGATGATACTGGACGATGAGACATGGCTTTTGGTGAGGACAACACAGGGAATAACTTCCTTTGTGGGAGCAGGCACAAAACCAACTCCGATATCCGAAAAAGAAGTTAACGCAATCCAAAAGTTTATGAACCTTGAACAGCCTCTTTACAAAACTGCTTTTTCAAAAGGAGAAGCTGTTAAAATCGTTGATGGTCCATTTACCGACTTTTTGGGAACTGTTGATGAAATTGATGAAACAAAAGGGAAAGTAAAAGTATTGGTAAGCATATTCGGTCGTGAAACGCCAGTTGAGCTTGATTTTTTGCAGGTGACTAAATTGTAATGTTTTTGTTGTCATGCCGAATTTATTTCGGCATCTCGTTTCTTCAAGAACCTAGATCCTGAAACAAGTTCAGGATGACACGAATAAAAGTTATGGCTAAAAAGATTAAAACAATTATAAAATTAAATATCAAAGCCGGTGAGGCAACGCCTGCTCCACCTGTTGGGCCGGCTTTGGGGCAACACGGACTTCCTATTATGGAGTTTGTGAAAGCGTTTAACGACAAAACTGCAGACCAAAAAGGAACAATTTTACCGGCTGTAATAACCGTTTATGTAGATAGAACGTTTTCCTTCGTTGTTAAAAAACCTCCGGTTGCCGAGATGATTAAAAAAGCAATCGGGAAAGAAAAGGGATCGCAAAAGCCGGGAAAAGAAAATGCCGGTAAATTAAGTAAAACCCAAGCAGAAGAAATTGCAAAGATGAAAATGGAAGACTTGAATACAATAGATCTCGATGCTGCGACAAAAATAGTGATGGGAACAGCGAGGAGTATGGGAGTAACTGTTGATTAATTTTCAATTTGAAATTTTAAATTTAAAATCAAATCTAAATGATTAAAACATTAAAAATTAACTAATTGAAAATTCAATGAAAATTAAAAATTGAAAACTGAAAATTCTCCAGAGGAGGTTATGTGGGTAAAATAAGAGTAAAAACTCTTGGCAATGAAGAAGCCGAGAAAAAACAAAAACAAGAAGCTCGCCTCGCAAGCGAAGCGAAGCGGGCAAAGAAAAAAGCCGAAAATAAGAAGTTGGTCAAGGGCGCTAAAGGCGGAGAACGTATAGTTGCTGTTGGCCCAACCGAGGAAGAAATTGCTAAACTCAGTGCTTCAGAAAATCTCAGTGATTCTGTGGTTGCAATAGAAACATCGAATAAAAAAACTGCAACCACTGAGACACAGAAAAAAGAGAAACACAGAAAGGAAAGAGTTCGCTCTAAAAACTACCAAGCAATTGCAAAAATGGTAGATAAAACAAAAAAATACGCGCTCTCCGATGCGCTTGATCTTATATCAAAATTAAAGCGCGCGAAATTTGACGAAACCGTAGAACTTCATATCAATACAATCGAAAAAGGAATTTCGGGCAATGTTACTCTTCCTCATGGTACTGGTAAAAAAATTAGAGTTGCTATAGCCGACGACGCATTAATTTCAAAAGTTGAAAAAGGAAAGATAGATTTTGACGTACTTTTGTCGGAACCATCATTTATGCCAAAACTTGCTAAAGTTGCAAAGTTTTTGGGCCCAAGAGGACTTATGCCAAACCCTAAAAGCGGTACAATTTCAAACGATCCAAAAACACTTGCGAAAAAGTACGAAGGAGGCCATATTAGCTTTAAAACAGAGTCAAAATCCCCTATTATTCATTTTACTGTCGGAAAAGTTTCATATGGTGAAAAAAAATTATCGGATAATATAAAAACAATGCTTGACGCAGTAAAAAAAGAAAAAATAAGAAATGTCACCCTTAAATCCACAATGTCCCCAGGGATAAAGATTCAGCTCTAGATTTTATGGCGAAGACACACACTGGCTCTGAGCAGAACCGGTACCGCCAGGAACAAACGCCGAGTTAGTGGTTAAAATAATCTTATCAAACCTAAATCCATCTTCTCTCATCCAGACATTGATAA
>MFNZ01000019.1:8878-13276 GCA_001782195.1 Candidatus Levybacteria bacterium RIFCSPHIGHO2_02_FULL_37_13 | reverse complement strand
TATCTACTTAAAAAAATAAAGGAATTATAATCTTAAAATTATGCAAAATAATGTTTTGGAAGTCAAAAATCTTACCAAAAACTTCCGTTCATCAGCTGGCGAATTTACAGCTGTTGATAACATCTCTTTCTCTATCAAACAAGGAGATGCTGTAGGATTTCTTGGGCCAAATGGCGCAGGCAAAACCACAACGATTCAAATGCTTTTAGGAATTACAAATGTTACTTCCGGTTCAATACAGTATTTTGGTAAAGACTTTTTTAAACATAAACAGCAATGTCTACAAAGAATCAACTTCACATCAGCATTTAATACTCTCCAAGGAAGAATAAGCGTATGGGAAAATCTAATTGTATTTGCCACTCTTTACAACGTTAAAAACCCAAAAGAAAAAATAATGAACCTTATAAACTATTTTAACAGCGAATCCTTGCTCAACCAAAGATATTGGAACCTTTCTGCAGGGCAAAAAACAAGAATAAACTTTATAAAATCTCTTTTAAACGACCCCGAGCTTATTTTAATGGATGAACCAACGGCATCTCTTGATCCTGATGTTGTAGATAAAACATTATCGCTTATTGAAGAACTTAAAGATAAACGTAACTTAACTATCCTTTATACAAGCCATAATATGAATGAGATTACCAGAATATGCAACAAGGTAATTTTTCTGGATCATGGACAGATAGTTGCTCAAGATTCTCCATTAAGCCTTACAAAAAGAATAGGATCTGCGAAACTACAAATCACATTCGATGGAGATAAAGAAAAACTAGAAAACTATTTAAAAGAAAAAAGGACTACTTATTCCTTCATTAAAAAATACATTGTTGTTATTAACACCCAAGAAAAAGATATTCCGGGAATTATCTTTGGAATTAGTAAATCTGGTATTTGGATAGCAGATATAGAAGTAAAAAAACCAACACTTGAAGATTTCTTTTTACAAATTGCGAGAGGAGGAATAAGTGTCAACTCAAAGAATTAAAGCAATTATACTTCAAGAGCTATATATTACCAAAAATTCACTAGAAATAATTATTGATCTTTTCTATTTTTCAGTTATAACAATAGTTGTTTTCGGACTTGTTTCTGTGTATTTAACAGGAACCAATAACCCACTATCCGCGCAATATATATTAGTGGGGATGATCCTGTGGGAGGTAATAAGAATTACTCAATATTCCATATCCGTTGGTGCTCTTTGGAATATTTGGTCTAGAAATTTGAGCAACATGTTTGTTGCGCCTCTTACTCTTTCTGAATATATACTAGCTACAATGATTGCAGGCATGATAAAAACAGGGATTATCCTTGTGCTTATCAGCGTAATCGCTTCTTTTTTATTCAAATTTAACATCTTAAGTATAGGAGTAGTTAATCTAATTCTTGCACTCGTAAATCTAACCATATTTTCATGGTCTGTAGGAGTAATTATTCTAGCGATAATTTTTAGATATGGTCAACGAATTCAAGCTCTGGCATGGGGTCTTGTTTTTTTATTTCAACCTTTATGCGCTGCATTTTTCCCTGTTTCTGTACTACCAGAGCCATTAAGAACTCTTGCGTACGTTTTTCCTCCCACTTATGTTTTTGAAGCAGCAAGATTAGGATTAGTCAACCACTCTACTAATTGGAATGCTATGGGAGTCTCTTTTGCTCAAAACATTGTTTATTTTGTTGTATCTTTATTGTTTTTTAATTATATGTTTAATAAATCTAAAGACATTGGTCAGTTTGCCAAAAATGAAGGATAAGTTTTTTGCTATAATGTTCTTATGTTAAAACAAAAATTACAAAGCGAATTAAAAGAATCAATGCTTGCGAAAGATGCGTTAAAGACTTCTGTTCTTCGGATGGTTCTTTCTGCAATCAACTACTACGAGATACAAAAGGGTGGGGCTGGTTATGAGGCAACCGATGAAGATGTTTTGTCTGTAATTCAAAAAGAAGCAAAACAACACAGAGATTCAATTGAACAATTCACAAGTGCAAAAAGATCTGATTTGGTTGATAAAGAAACAAAAGAATTAGAACTTTTGCAAAAATATCTACCACAACAAATTAGCGAAGAAGAAATCGAAAAACTTGTAAAAGAAGCAGTTACTCAAACAGGGGCCTCATCTCCCGCTGATATGGGAAAAGTTATGGCAGCATTAATGCCTAAAATAAAAGGAAAAGCCGATGGAGGATTAGTAAGTAAAATTGTTAAAGCGAGCCTAAATGCTTATTAGGGCTCTTACGGAAACAATAAATAGAAATACTCCAATCGTATCCAAGGTAAAAGTCAAAAGTAAAAATTGGTAATTTTTTATCTTAGTTATTCCCATAAGGCTTACTCCTAACTCGTCTGGAAAGGGGGAAACAATAATAATGGCTCCTACAACACGAAGCAGCCACCTAAAATATTTACTACGTAACAATAATGCAATATATTTTCCTCCTAAACTATTATAAATAGGAATAAGTTCAGAAAGTAAACCGTCCTTAACAAAACGAAGTATTGCAAAATCTCCAATCATACCGCCAAAACCGGCAATGACTGCTAGTTCTATTGGCGATATTTTTTCTGCAAGTATAACTAAAATTACTGCACCAGTTGCTACAGTTAACGTTGAGACAAATAAAATTCCACTAATTAAAGCGCCAACATAACCCCAATTCCCAAGGCTTACTAAAAATGCATGAAATACCTCAAGTCTTGCAAGGTAGAGTGCAAAAACAACAGAAATAAAAAAAAGAGTAAGATGCTTATATTTCCATTTTTTCCAATAATTCATACTTCTAGTATATCAAAATAGAAAAGTATATAATATTATTATGAAATGGCTCCACGAAGATTATTTAAGAAGCGCTTTTTTTGGCCTACAGGACGGATTAGTTTCCACAACTGGTGTTGTTGTTGGAATAAGCACGGGCGTCGAACAAAAAGCAATTATTATCTTAGCCTCATTTGTTGCGGTAACGGTTGAAGCATCGTCTATGGCAGCCGGACAATATTCATCCGAAAAAGCAGTCCATCAAATGGATAAAACCGGAAAACATACCGATAATTTAATAGCAGGTGCGATAATTATGTTTGTAAGCTATCTGTTGGCCGGCATGATTCCTATCATCCCAATAGTAATTTTTGATCAACCGCTTGCCAAATTCCTAAGCATTATTTTTGCCTTTGTCGGTCTTTTTGTTATCGGATATATCAAAGGTAAAATTGTGCAACATAAACCATTAAGAAGCGCAACGGAATTGCTTGTTATAGGTGGAATTGCAACATTGATTGGCTTAATAGTAGGACAAATATTAAAAGTTTAATTCTTTTTCTGTTCTCTTTCAACCGAAATTGTACACTCTGTAACCAATGCGGCAATTGCACCGACTGCTGCCAAAACCGGCGCTAAAACTGCACCGACAACTCCAATAGTTAACGGGAAAACGATCAATACTTTTCCGTTTTTGTCTTTAATCGTAATTTTTCGGATATTGCCCTCTTTAACAAGTTGCTTTACTTTTTTTAACAATTCTTCACCCTTTACTTTAAATGATTCTTCTTTCTTCTTCATAATCATTCGCTCACCCCCCCCTTTTTTTTAATATTTTAAATCCTTGATTTGTTTTTTCTTGTTTTTTTCGCTTGACGGAGAGAATTTGCCTTTCTTGCGGCGTCATTTGCTTCTTTTTTTAATTTTATTGCTTTCCTTTTCTGTGTATCTTTTAGAAGCTGCTTATCAAATGCCAGTTGGCAAACATTATTGGTGCATACAATTTGTGAATATTTTACTACTGTTGTTCCGGTAAAAGTGGGAAGAGTTTCTTTCCACGTTCTTGAGATGCGTCTTTTGCTTCCGCATTGTGGACAAGGCTGATCAACATATGCTGTTCCAGCAACAATTATTTTTGACATAAATAATCAACGTCTACCTATTAAAACAATAAAACTGCTTAAATAAAGAAATCGTAAATTAGGAAGAAAGATACCTTTGAAAAATAAATGTCTAAAGCTTATTATCTTAATCTTAACTAATAAAAATGTTTTCAAAATTAAGCAGATTTATTATCTTAATCTGCTGGAAGCTAAAAGGTAGTATAGCAGAAATAAAACAAAATGTCAATGATACTATGGGCTATATACACGACCATTTACACAATATGATAGTATTAGTTCGTGAAAATAAACATATTATTTTTAGTGTTTTTAGTTCTTTTAACGGCATGCTCCATAAAACTTTCTTATATGCTATCATCCAAAAACCACACTGTAATTGTAAGTCCTCTTGCCAATAAGGTATATGCTAAAACTCTTGTAGTAATTTCAACGCCAACACCAACAGATATTCCTTCTCCGACTCCAACACCAATTCCTCCAACTCCAACAATTACTCCAACACCAACACCTAT
>MFNZ01000019.1:0-8865 GCA_001782195.1 Candidatus Levybacteria bacterium RIFCSPHIGHO2_02_FULL_37_13 | reverse complement strand
GCACTGTGAATCAAGGCTAAACCCACAGGCCTCAACCAGCCTGTATGCGGGGCTTTACCAATTCTCACAATCATTGTGGATCCAAACAAGGACTTTAATGGGCCAAAATAGCGACCCTAATCTTCGTTTTAACGCGGAAGAAGCTATACGGACAGCAGCTTTCATGATCTCCCAAAACCATCTCTACATCTGGCCGAATTGCAACAAGTAAAAAACAAGGGAAAATCTATTGTATAATCCATTATATGGATGAGTTTGCTAATGAATATTTTAATAAAATAACAAAAATATCAACGGATTTTACCTCAAGACGAAAAGAACTTGCTAAATCAAGAATTAAGATGTTTATCGGAGCTCTCTGTCGACAATTAATTGACTTTAAAGAAAACTACGATCTTCTTTTGGGATCGGGAAATAGCGGTTTGTTTATGACAAAAATAGCATTAATGACTTATGAATCCCTAAATGTAACAGCTCCGTCTGTTTTGAATTTGCCAATTTACAGATTTAAAGAAGATGGCGCAAAACTTCATGACAACTCTTTTTTAGAAACATATGTTAAAGAACAATTAAAGAGTATTTCGTCAATTAATAATATTCTTTTTGTTGACGATGAAATAATGCGAGGTCTGACAGCCAAAGAATGCTTTAGTCTTATCCTTAAAGCCTTTCCCAACATAAATCATCTTGATGCGACTATAATTGCGGAAAATCATTTTTTTGAGTGGCATTATAAAATGCCAAAAATTTCAATCAGTTTTTTCGCTTACTCTCCATTGATACAAGGATTAAATGGAAATATTGGTTATTTTATACCCCAAAATTTATTTAACGGGATTCAAAAAATTATCCCCGAAATAAAATCATATAATCAGGCAATGGCAATAGTAATTAATGGAGGAATAAAAAAAATAGTAAATAATAAGGGCGAATTCGATCTCGAAACAGAAAAGGATCTAAAAACTAATCTTCCAAATTACAAAAAGACAAAAAATGAGCTATTGGAAGAAATCCAAATCTTAGTTAAAAAAAGCGTTAAAGAATATAAAGAGGAAAAAATTAAATTCAGATTTTAATAAATCATCTATCCTAGCCTAATCATCAAAACTCCCAAAATCATAATAAATGTTGCTGCCCAGATATGTTTTGTTGGTTTATCTTTAAAAAACAAATAACCCATTAAGAGTATAAAAAATATTTGCAGTCTTTTAACCCCAATGATGAGAGCCACTGGCCCATCGGTATAAGCGTAAAAAACAAGAAGCCCGGTTATTAAAAAGATAATACTTATTAAAAATAAACCTAAAAAATTATTTTTTACTTCCTTAACCCAGGTCTTGCTTTTGTTTCTTAGTAGATAAGGCGTTAACATCACAGACATAATAATTTGTTCTATAAGAATAGTAAAAGCAGGATTTTGAGGCATTGTGTTATTTAACGCAAGTTTATCCAAAACTGCAGTCAGACTCCCTAACATTACGGCAATTAAGAAAAATACAGAAGTTTTTGTCGCAAATACTATTTTAAAAGGTTTTAGAAAATCCTCTTTTGCCTGATCTGCATTTAGAATGTATGAGCCAAAAATAACTGAAAGAACTCCCAATAATGGAATAAGCCTTATTGTTTCCGATAAAATAATCAAGCCAAAAATATAAGTAAATATTCCGCTAAAAGCCGACAACGGCATTATTTTTGAGACCAGGTTTTGCTTTAAAGAGAGATTCCCAATAGTTTTTGCAAAAACAAAAGCCAGTGATGATCCAAAAACTCCAACATAAAAAATAAGATTAAAAGTTGGAATTCCATCTTTTAGGGAAAGAATAAAAAGCGGTGGAATAGACAATGTAAAAGTAGACCAAGCCAAAACAGAAGAACTTACTTTATGTAAAATCCTTTTGCTTAAAATTACATCTAGAGCGCCCAAAACCGCAGAAGCCAATGCCAGCCAAAACCACATCAGTTAATTATACTATCCTGGGAACGTTTTTACTTTATTTATTTTTCTTCCGAGATAAAGTGAATTACAAAGACTTCTCCTTTGTAAGTAATTGGGGCCATAATTATATTTACTTTTATCTTCTTGCCGTCTTTTCTGACAATAGACGCAAATACTTTACTTGCTTTTAAATTTCTCGAAGCCTCTCCGTAAGCATTTATTACTTTCTCTTGATCCGCCTCGGAAACATCTCCTACAGGATATTCATTTGCAACCCAATCTGCAACCGATTTGTATCCAAGCATCTCGGCAAATTTTTTATTGCATGTTTTATGCTTATCATCAAGATATATGTATATACCATGAGGAGACTTGGTAAATACCGGCTCAAATTGTTCCGCAATTTCTTTAACTAAATGTTCGTGGTGTTCATCATGTGCCATAAGATAATTTTATATTAACACTCTGTATAAATTTGCGCAAGGTACTAATTTTTTTTGTAATCAATTTTTTTAATTAACAAGTTCTGTTTTTGCGATTTTGAATTTCTTATTTTTTTTCTATAATATTTACCAACAATAACTTTCCTGTAATCTATAACTTTCTCCAAGAATTCTATTCCCATCAAGTGGTCGTATTCATGCTGAATAACTCTTGCTAAAATTCCATCACATCCTAGTCTAAACTTTTGCCCATTCTCATCTGTAGCTTCTATCTCTATTTCTCTGGGACGAGAAACCGGTCCGAATAAATCTCCTTTAACAATACTCCCGCATCCTTCATATATAATATTTTCTTCTTGAGATTTAAAAGTAATTTTTGGGTTAATGTATATTCTCAATTTGTCTGTCCTACCAAGCCTTCTTGATTTTGTTTTTCTTGGATGAGTTACAAAAACCATATAGTTCTCTGCAATTTGAGGAGCGGCAATGCCAATCAAACCTGCTTTATGCATTGTGTCTATTAAGTATTTTTGCAAACGCTTTAATTTGGAAGATTTAAAATTTACAATTTGCTTATTTTTCTTTTTTAACGAAGGATGCCCCGCCTGAATAACTATCTTTACTGCCATAATGAGGCGAATTATACCACAGTGTCGATAAAATTAAGAAAAAAAGAAACTGTTTATTCTCTAATATTCTTATACATATAAATATGGTCCACATATTTTCCTTTATGCAAAACTCCTTTAGGCAGTCTTCCGTATTCTTTAAATCCGAATTTTTCATACATGCTTTTAGCCTTTACGTTGCCATCAAAAATACCAAGGGTAACAATCCGAAGTTGAGGAATATTCCGCTCTGCTTCTTCTAAAACCAACCTCATAAGTATCGTGCCTATTCCCTCTCCCCTAAATTCATTGATAATAGATATGCCAAATACTCCCTCATGGCTTTCTGTTTTGTCTTTCATATCAATTGATGAAATACCAATGAGTTTGTTATTACAAAAAACAAGAAGCATAACGGTTGTTTTCTTAACTATCCTTCTAAGCTGATTATTAAGGAATTTTGTTTCATCTCCAAGGGATACTTTTTCTCCTTGAAACCTAATAAATGTCTGCTCTTTTGAAAGCGTATTAATGTAATCACGCATTTGCTCTGCATCACTTCTAGCTGGATAACGAACAGTTATCTTATTGCCCTTACTTGATAAACCCTCAAAAACTACCTTTCCCTCCATTGGCTGATTATATCAAAAGATTTTGGGGAATATTGGCTGGATGGGGTTAGCCTTCGATCGGCTCTAAGGCTAGACAGCCGGGATAAGGAGAATTTTCATCATACAGATTTTGGTCTCCTATATAATCTTCCCATGATTTAAAAAGGGCATTTAATCTCTGAAATGTTTCCTCTTTTATAGAATCGTCAAGATAAGCAAAGGGGCAAACGTGCTCCGGAAGTCCTTCCCCTCCCCCGTGTAAAATTCCAATCTCCACTACTCCAAACCCTGCAGGCGCACTTTTATCAAAATCGCTCACTTCTGCAATTATTTGGCCCGCACTTACTTTATCTCCGACCTTTACTTTTGGATTTATTACATGCTCTACTTCATAAACCCATCTTTGCATTCTCCCATCTGCCGTTACTTGAATAGAAATGTCTCCACTCCAAAGTGTTGGCATATTGGCCACTACCCCATCCACCAAAGAACGTACCGGAGTTCCTAAAGGCAGGACAAAAGTCGGTTGGGGATTCTTTTTATCAGGAGACGCACTGCTGGCAGGAATAAAAAAACCATAATCCATAAATAACCTATTAAATTGCAGTTTTTGTCTGGTAAATACAAAGTCTCCTGCTTTACCGGTTTTAGGATCGTAATAATCAAGATTTACTCCGAAGCTTTTTAACTTAAGCGGGGGCTCATTTGTATTTTCCTCATTTTGCATAGGGGAGGATACCCTAAGACTTTCTTGATTCTTAGAAGCAGGTTTTAGCAATAAAAATACTCCGGCAGACAACGCTAAAACTACGACAATTATTACCAGAATGGTGCGAAACATATCTCTACTGTATCACTTTTTGAAAAAATTATCTCAAAATCTTTTGTATCAAATGTCAAATGGGGACGTCCCTAAAACATGCTATTTATTTTACCGGGATCATTAGATGCTCGTAAGGGGTTCCTGCCCACATGATCCACGAGCCGCCTTGTTCAGGATCGGTTCCGTAAATATCCTGGTCAAGTTTACCAACCGGAAATACCATTATATGTGCCGGGGCGTTGAGCCAATCCTCACCTTCCGCAGGTTTTGTGGCAAAAGGATCGGTATTGCTTGGATCGCTCCCGCCCTGAAGCATATAGGCTATTCCTGCTTGACTAATATCTGGAGGTGATTGAGTCATATATGCTTGAAACCATTGCATGGCTTGCTTATCAACACAAATAGGATCATTTCCCGGAGAGGAAGGGGTATCAGGCAAACAGGTCCAATCATTGGTGCCTTTTTTAAGTTCAACTAAATCTCCGCCTTCTTTTTCAGACCAATCAAAAATTGTTGCATCGCTTGAAACACCTTCCGGAGCGGCGCTCATGGCGTTTTGAATCTTCCATTCTTTAGAATCTTTTTCTATTTCATCTGTTGATGCTGACATTTCTTCAGATGCAGATTTCTGAGGCTCAGTTGCTGCATTACCTCGAAAATTAAATCCAATGAATCCGCCGATAATAAGAGCAATAATAAGGATTGCTATTTTATTCATGTCTTCACAGAAAGTGTACCACTTACGGGCTATTTGTCAATAGCTATTTTATAGAATCCTTTATAGATCTTTTTCCCCAAGAAGCGGGATGATGTCATATGCCAATTCTTCATAGGGATGTACTCTCTTGATTGCATTAATTACTGCAGCAACTTTTTCCCGGGGACATAATGTCTCTATTCTTTCTTCTTCAATTATTTCGAGCTTGCCAACTTTCCCAATCGCGGGATGTGCTCCTTTCAAAGGCTTGAATCTACCCTGTCCACGTGAGGAAAAAGTACAGTGGCTATAATTTCCCATTTGACCGGCTCCAGCATCTCCCATTGCTTTTCTAACAATATCTGCGTGAGTTAACGGAGTAAAGAATACCAGTTTCACCAATTTCGAATTCATAGTTCGATTATACTCACTATGACCTCTTCGAGCCTGAGCCTCAGAGCCGATGGCCTGAGCGAAGTCGAATGGGTCATAAATGTATTGTATCAAAAGTTTTAACTGTTTATTGGAAGTATCGTAAAATCGAGGCTAAAAATTTAAGCTCCGACAATTATACAATAATAGAACCTATTTTATATAAAACAAGGAATATCAATCAATCCGTTTCTGGTATTGACAAAATTAATTTATGATATATACTCAACGAGCATGATAAGGGTATATAAATTCTTAGTCATTCCTCTTTCAGTGACTTTAGCTTTCTTTCTTGGCATAGTGTCTGTCCAAGCAGAGAACCCCAACAATATTGTTCCGATGAATGATGAGACTCAAGCATGCCGAGAAGCTTGTGGTCTTGGGGAAGGCAAGCCAGGTGGGGATTTTTTTGGATATGATACAGCGAATGAATGCTTAAATAATTGCTTTGCAGCCAAAGGCATAGGAGGGGTTGAAGGATCGTGTAGCCCAACAGTTGCCGATAACTGTTGCAATGCATTCGCTGCTCCCGGTCAAGACCCGGATTGCGACACAGGTATTGAGTTTGGCCAATGTTTCAATTCTACTTCAGACCTTGCAAGCTGTACAGAGATAGGTGGTAAGTTTATTTATGATGAAACTTGTAGTCCTTTCCTCTTCCATGATCTGTATAATTGCATTGATGACTATTATTTTACTACCTTTGACTGTGGATCAATTGATGGATCGGTTGAGTCAACAAATCAATGTGGGAGTGGCCAAGGTTGCTTTACAGATGTCAACCTTTCCGGCCGATGTTTAGAAAATAAATGTCCCGGACAAGGAGATGATGTTGAATATTTAACTGTAAATTCTACAACTGGAGATGCGACTTTTAAAAATCTAAGAGATAACAGAAATTATTCTTGTACTCTTCTAGGTAGTCAACCTGGGTTTGATTGCAAAACTGTTTCTGCTGGCACTATAGTTGATCTTATTAGTCTAGGGATACTGGCAGATGATTTGGCCTGTCATACACACTTTAATATCGGAACTGATAATGATCCTAGTCTAGTCTCACAAGAATGCACCTATACCTGTTCCATTACTCCTTAGTCGCTATAACACGTGAAACTCCTCATAAAGCTTTGTGCAAGCAGCAATTTATTTTCAAGGAGGTCTTAGATTTTTAAGTTCTTTTGCCTAGCTTGAACTTAATTAGTACATAAATCAGTGCACAAATTCCAAAAATGTATGCTGGAAATGCGTATTGCTCAAAATTCCAAACTTTAATTGTTAATAATGTTATAAGCGCCGCAATACCACTTCCTAAAAATACATTTGGATTTTCTGTTTCAGGCTCTCGGTAAGATTTGATTACCGTAGGAATGGCTGCAATACCATCTGCTAGAATACCGAAAAAGATTGCTAAGTTTGGAATATCGGTTATTTGCCACAAAAATAAACCTAATATTGCTAAGGCTCCACAAGTTAAATCTAATTTAGTTATTTTCCAATATGCTTTTTTGTTAACAAAAGATGCGATAAAAATTAATAAAGGATTAAACCCGACCATAAATGTAAACAGTGATTGAACTCCTACACCCTGTTGAACTGTTGCCCAGAAAGCAATAAGAGGAGCCAGCGCCCATACAAACCAAGTTACTTTATTTGGTTTTGCTTTCCCTTTTAGGATATCGATTAAATAGCTAAGTGCACCAAGGAAACTTAGTACAACTCCTACGTAAACAAAGTTTTCATGAAGCATAGGCTAATTATACCGAAGCAATTTATTTACAAGGCGGGATTAGGGTCTTGGGCGTTGAAAGTGTTAAACTAAATATATGTTAGCTAGATGGCTCGCGGTTGTTGGAATAATTTTGGTTTTGGCAGTTGCCGGATATGTGTTTGTAACTAAATCGAGCAGAAATGCAGTCCCAAATTTCTCAAATTCTAATTTATCTTCGGAATGCACCCCCAAATTCACTCACCATTTCACAGACATAGCAATAATTGACTCTATTGTCCCGCCGATTTTTAGAAACAGCAAGGGAATCATGCCGACAATGCTCATAAATATTACTGGCAGGGCCCCACTATACATGCCGGCGAACGGCAAGCTTGTGCAAGGATCATATCACAATGAAGAAGGCGCCCAGTTTTACATGTGGGAAATAGATATTGGCTGCAATGTTACTGTTGTGTTTGATCATGTTACCGAACCTATGGAGAAAGTAAAGAGATTGTTCCCTTCTGCGCCGAGGGACGACTCCCAAACGGATTTTTTTGAAACTCCGCTTGAAATGGCGGCGGGAGAGCTTGTCGGCTACACGACCGGCTCGGTCAATGCCCATAATTGGAATTTTGCAGTGTATAACGCATCGGAGAAAAACTATTTGTGGGAAACGGGTGAATTTAGCGATCGACCTAAATATTACACGCAGGTTTGCCCCTTCAAATACTACGACCGATCAATGGCCCAAGATTATGAGAAGCTGTTTACTCTTTCTTTGAGAGACTTATCAGTTGAGAAAAATCTTTGCGAGGACTAGCAAACGAAGTTTTCACATTTGTGAGGGTTCGAGCATGCCTACATTATTCCCCTCAGTATCTTTAAAAGAAGCATATGTTCCAATTCCTGGAATGTCCATCTTATCGCTTGTGATCTTGCCGCCTGCTTTTTTGACAGCCTCTATTGATTCATCTAAATTCTCAACTGAAATTACTATGTGAGGTGCATTAAATCCGTCCTCATCTTTATATTCAAAAATCCGCCGTTTATAGCTCCTGGATTTATAGCCATTTGGTTTTCATCCACCGGGATTGTTCCTGCAAGAATATAGTTCCCCATCTCTTGCCCAAGTTGAGTCATTTGCCAGCCGAAAACTTTTGAATAAAAGTCTGAAACTCTTTTTTTATCTTTTGCGGGCATTTCAAAGTGGACAACTGGATTCATTTTCATAGTACTTCCTTTTTACTCCTGACTTTCTTTAAAATCAGGCTCAATTTGACAATATTATACACACATTTCAAAACCTAAGCTATATGGGAGAAATGCGGCAAAGGTGGCTTGGAATCAAGAAACTACAGACGGGACAATTTGTGGGAGCGTAATACAACAGACAAAGCAATTATTGGCTCCCTATCCAAATGTCAGAACCTTGTCAGACTCTTCAATCATTTTTACCAATTCCTTCATTGTGGTTGTTGGGCAGACCTTGCTTTCCGACTTAGAACGGACTGCAAGACAAGTTTCACAGGCAAAAACTTTTCCTTTTAGGCTCTTAAACTCTCCAAGTTTTTTGGAAATATCAAATGCTTGACTGTCAGCAACAT
>MFNZ01000018.1:552-9053 GCA_001782195.1 Candidatus Levybacteria bacterium RIFCSPHIGHO2_02_FULL_37_13 | reverse complement strand
AAAAGTGCAAGTTGGCAAGCCGATCCGCTCTGAGCTCTGCGAGAGGCTTCCGACGCCTGAAAAAGTCGTAGAGAAAATGCTGAAAGTTAACGCTCAGCTAAAATACGATGGTTTTAGGGTGCAAATCCACAAAGACGGGAATAAAGTTACTATGTTTTCAAGAAATCTTGAGAATATGACGCACATGTTTCCGGAACTAATTGAAGGGACCCTGAAGCAAGTTAAAGCAAAAACAGCGATTTTGGATACGGAGGCTTTGGCTTACCAGAAAGAGTCAGAAGAGTTTTTGCCGTTTCAGGAGACAACCAAAAGGCGAAGAAAACACAATATCCTGGAAATGGCAAAGACACTTCCTTTGCGGGCTTTTGTATTTGATGTTTTGTATATAAATGGGAAATCACTTATTGATACGCCTCTTATTGAGAGATTAGAAGTTCTTAAAAAAATTGTTAAGACTGATGACATACTAATTCCAAGTATTGGGAAGATTCTTGAAAATCCAAAAGATTTGCAGTTGATGCTTGATGACGCGATTTCAAAGGGGCTTGAAGGAGTTGTTGTTAAAAAAATAGATTCATTGTATGAGGCAGGAGGAAGGAATTTTAATTGGGTAAAGCTAAAACGCCATTCATCCGGAGAATTGCAGGATACGATTGACTGCGTGGTTTTGGGGTATATTTTTGGGAAAGGCAAAAGAACTGCTTTTGGCGCAGGAGCGCTTTTGGTAGGAGTTTATGATGATAAGAATGACGAGTTTGTAACTGTTTCAAAAATTGGAACTGGTTTGACAGATGAGGAGTGGCGGGAGATTCACAAAAGAGCAGACAGAATAAAAGTCGATCACAAACCCGCAAGAGTTAATGCTGTTATTGTGCCTTCTGTTTGGATAAAACCTGAAATTGTTATAGAAATTCTGGCAGATGAGATAACTAGAAGCCCGATTCATACCGCAGGTTCTGCAGTTGCAGAATCTGGCGAAAAGGAGCCTGGTTATGCATTGAGATTTCCGCGATTAGTGTCGTTTAGAGGGGGAGACAAACGCGCCGAAGACGCAACTACGGTTAAGGAATTGGTGAAAATGTACAAGTTGCAAGGAAAAAAATAATATAACCGTTATAAAATTTATAACGATTATAATTGTTATATGAATACGATTATGGAGTCGACCGGCGGCTATAAAAATCTTCCTTTTTTCAAACAAGCAGAGATTATTTACGATTTTACAGTTGAATTTGTTAAGAAATATATCAATCCCTACTCTCGAACCAAAGACCAAATGGAACAAGGTGCTCGTTCAGGAAAACAGAATATTCCTGAAGGGTATTTGCAAAAAAGTTTGGAGGGAAGAATAAAGTTATTAGGAGTCGCAAGGGGAAGCCTGGAAGAACTTTTGAATGATTATCTTGATTTTCTTCGTCAACGAGGGCTGAAGCTTTGGGAAAAAGATTCACCGAAAGCTAGGGCTGTTAGAGCTTTGGTTTATAAAAGTTATAATTTTTATAACAATTATAAAATTTATATGGATTCTCCCGAGGATGCGGCGAATGCGGCGATTTGTCTTATTAATCAAACTAACGCTCTTTTAGACCAAAAATTGCGGTGGCTGGAAGAAAAATTTGTCAATGAAGGAGGTTTTCGGGAGAATCTTTTTAAGAAAAGAATGGAGCGAAAAAAAACGGGATAGTGGCTCATGGGAAAACTTAGCATTTTATAAGATTTGGTAAGGGGAAGATACAAAATTATGGAAAGAGGTAAAGGGTTCGCTATTAAAGATTTATTCAAGGGTTTACGGCGAGAAAAAGATGCGACGCCTATTATGAGGGGACATACGGGTGAATTCAAAAGTACAACAGATGCAGAAATGTCTGCAGGTGTAATTTTCATGACTGCCCGCACGTCCAACAAGCAGGTAGAGGATTATATAAGAAATGCTTTTAGTCGGAATGTGCGAACATTTTTTTTGCTTGCAGCAAACGATGAAATGTATAATTTAGGAAGAAATATTGCTCAGGGAATGTGCGACAATCTAGGTTTAACATATTTACCGGATGACAAAAAAGCAAACGCAAAATTAGATACGACTAACTTTAAAGCATTTATCTCAGTAGTAGATGGTCGGAAGAAAAAGAAATAATTCTTTGTGCTAGAATAACTTCATGCAGTTTGTAAGCGACTTACATCTTCCCAAGTACTCCCGGGTCCCACACGCACTTGCCGTTCGCCTTTTCACTCGCCTAGGCGAGACGGCTCACGGAGCGTTTCGGCGGGACAGCTTTTTTATCATGTTAAAATAGAAAAATATGAACTTCGTCGCAGATTTACATCTTCATTCCAAATACTCACGCGCGGTTTCGCAGCAAATGATTTTGCCTGAGGTGGCAAAATGGGCTTCGAAAAAAGGAATACAGATTCTGACAACAGGAGATTGGACTCATCCTTTGTGGATTAGAGAAATAAAGAGCCAATTGGAGGAAAAAGGTGAAGGTCTATATGGATTAAAACGGAGTGTCATCCCGAACTCGTTTCGGGATCTCGATTCCGATTCAAACAAGATGCTGAAACAAGTTCAGCATGACAATAAGAGAGAACCGTTATTTCTTCTTTCAACAGAAATTGCGAGCATTTATAAAGAGAAAGATAAACTTCGGAGGATTCACAATCTTCTTTTTGCTCCAAATTTGGAAATCGCGGAAAAAATAAGTAATGAGCTTAGAAACCGTGGATGCAATCTTAACGCTGACGGGAGACCAATTATCGGGCTTACTTCAAGAAATCTTCTGGAGCTTTGTCTTGAGATAGACAAAAAAGTAATTCTTATTCCATGCCATGCGTGGACACCGCATTTTGGTGTTTATGGGAGCGCTTCAGGGTATGATTCGATCTCTGAATGTTTTGGCGATCTTTCCCCATATATTTATGGAGTCGAAACAGGAATTTCGTCAGACCCCTGGATGAATTGGCAAATTCCGGAACTTAAAAACCGCTCAATCCTTTCTTTTTCTGACGCGCATTCGTTACCGAAAATGGCACGGGAAGCAACGGTTTTTGAGATAGATAAAACATTAGACTCTCTTTCCTACATGGATATAGGGCGGGCAATTACGTATCAAATGAAAAAAAATAGCGGAAAAAATGTTTCGGAAAATTGTAAAGTCGCATATACAATAGAGTTTTATCCGGAGGAGGGAAAATATCATTTTGCAGGACATAGAAATTGTAAGGTTTCCAAAAGCCCTGAGGAGATTAATAAAGAGGGAGAAATTTGCCCGGTCTGCAAAAGAAAGTTTACTGAGGGGGTAATGCATAGAGTACAGCAATTGGCAGCTAATTCACAGTTTACAATTAACAATTCGCAATTGGATAACAAGGGAGTTAATTGGATTGAGGATCCGACAAATAATCATCCTCCTTTTGTAAAGCTGGTTCCTCTAAATGAAATAATTGCGGAGAGTGTCTCATCTCCTGTTACAGGAGAGAAGGTAAAGCAGATGTTTGACGAGATGTGCAGCAAATTTGGTTCGGAAATAGAAGTTTTGTTAAAAACAGACATAAAAGAAATAGAAAAATCGTATGGCGAAAAAATCGCAGAAGGTGTTTCGAAAGTCAGAAAAGAAGACATTGTAATTGAGCCGGGGTATGATGGGGAGTACGGGAAGGTAAAGATTTGGAAAGAAAAAGAAGAAGCCGTAAGTAAAATTGAATCGGTAAACCAAGCTGGGTTTAATTTCTAAGATTGCAGATATTGCTAAAATACTATATGATTACATTCTGAGTTTTTCTATGAAATTAATTGTTGGATTAGGAAATCCCGGCACAAAGTACGAAAAGACCCGCCATAATGTTGGTTTTATGGTAGTAGAACAGTTCTTAAAGGACTTTGAGCCTGTGAAAGACACTCTTTGGATTGATAATAAAAAATTCAAAAGCGACATTGCGGAAATTAATTGGAAGCCTTTTCATGGTAAAGAAGAAAAAGCTATATTGGCAAAACCAAAAACCTACATGAATAACTCCGGACTTGCGGTTCAACTGCTAACTTCTTTTTACAAAGTACCAACATCTGACGTTTGGATAGTTCATGATGATATTGATTTACCAATTGGCAGCATGAAAATAAGATTTGGCGGCGGAACAGCCGGCCATCATGGAGCAGAGTCAATAATGGAACAATTAGGTACTGACAAATTTTGGAGATTTAGATTGGGGATTGGGGTAAAAAGCCAAAGGCCGGAGGCAAAAGGTCAGATGATAAAAAACGTTGAAGATTTTGTTTTGGGAAATTTTACAGGGGCAGAGCGGGGAAAGGTCAAAGACATGGTAAAAAAAGGATCTAAGGCAATTCAAACGGGACTTGAAGTTGGGTTGGAATCTGCGATGAATAGGTTTAACACGAAATAACAATTAGCAATTGACATTTAACAATTAACCAAAAGAAAGCATTTGTTGTTAACTGTTAATTGTAAAAAGTTAAATGTAGAAGATTTATGCAGAATATTTCGCAAATTCTTGACAAGTTTCATCCAACGAAAGATAAATACATTTCCCGTGAATTTCAGTCTTTTGGAATTCATCTTGCAGAAGAACTGAATGACTATAAGCACAGAGGGCTTTATATCCGTCTAGCCAAAACAGTCCATCGGTCTATTCTTGAGAAAGCGCTTTCTTTTGTCGTAGATAGCAACGCAAAAAATAAAGGCGCTCTTTTTATGTGGAAGCTTAAAGAGTTAAAAGCAGAAAAGGTTAATAAAAATAATGTCTAATAAAATAGGCGCAGCCTCTATATTTGTTTTATCCTTTGTTTTATCAATTGCTTTTTTTGTTTTTAGAGATTTTTTTAAAGAATCCGCCTCTTTAGGATTGATAGGGTTATTTATTCTTAATTTTGTATCCAACGCGTCTTTTTTTGTGTCAGCTCCGGCATTTTTACCGGTAGTTGCTGCAGGTAATTTGTATCCGCCGATTTTGGTTGCGTTTGTGTCGTCTTTGGGCGCAACAGCAGGAGATTCGATTGGTTTTGCGTTTGGTTTTGCCGGACATAAGCTTACTAAACATAAGCTTGAGAAGAAAAAGTGGTTTAGAACTTTGGAAAAGCATTTTAAAAAACACGGGAATTGGTTGTTATTTATTTTTGCGTTAATACCCAATCCATTATTTGACGCGATAGGTTTAATTGCCGGTATTTTTGCTTATCCATTTTTTAGATTTTTTCTCATAGTTTGGTTGGGCAGGATAATAAGATATTATCTTTTAGCCTCTTTTGGTTCAACCTTATGATAACAGCTAATGTTTTAATCCTGGGATTTGTACAAGGGATTGGGTTTAGGCAATTTATAAAAAGAAATGCAAATAGATTAGGAATTACAGGGTGGGTAAAAAATACTGAAGGTAATCGTGTTGAGGCTATGTTTTCTGGTCAAAAGGAAAAAATAGAGGAGATGATTAAGCTTTGCAGAAAAGGCCCTTTTTTGGCAGACATTAAAAGGGTGGATGTCGAATGGGAGCAATCGGCACAAAATTTCGAAACTTTTGAGATAATTCTGTGATATACTAAGGTTGTTATGGATCAGGAATCAATAGATTGGTCACCCAGCTCAGCTGGGTCAAAACCAAGCTTAGCTTGGTCAAGTCTTTCGAAAAAAGAGAGAAAGAGATTGATAAAAGAACGAAAAAATCAAGAGCTGCAGACTAATAGGAAGCGGGGCGGGATTATCAAATGGGTTGTTATCGCTGTTGTTTTAGCTTTTTTTACATGGGGTGTTACGTGGTTTGTAAAAGAAGCCTCAAAACCAATTCCTGGAAAAGAAATGTCCAATCAAGGTAGAGATCATGTGCCTGAAAAGGAATGGGGAAAGTTTAAGTACAATTCAAATCCTCCAACATCAGGACCTCACGATCTAGTCTGGACAAAAGCAGGAGTTTATGATAAGCCTGAAGGCGATGGACATTTAATTCATAGCCTTGAACACGGCTATGTAATAATTTCGTATGATTGTTCTGCAAAGCAGAATCTTGTTTCGGAAGATAATGCTCAAAACTTAGCGACGGAGAGCGCGGAGGCGGATAAGGATTGTTTGGATTTTGTCGATAAATTAAAAGAGAGAATAGAGAAGGATTCTTCGAAGCTGATTCTTATTCCGCGGCCTGCTCTTGACGCAAATTTTGCTCTGACTGCGTGGACAAGAATTGACAAATTCAAAACAGAAGAAGCAAATATGGAAAGAGTTGATAATTTCATTGATTCTCTTAGAAACCACGGCCCCGAACAGACAATGGAGTAAATATGGTATAATAAATAACATTATGACAAGATCAATGATTATTACTGATAAAAACATTCTTAATGGTAAACCAATCATTGCCGGAACAAGAATTTCGGTAGAGCTTATTATGAATTTTTTGGCCTCAGGAATGAGTGTTGAGGATATTCTCTTAGAATACAAAGAGCTTAAGAGGAAAGAGGTATTAGAAGCGATTGCCTATGCTGCAGAGCTTGTTTCGCGTTCGAGCAGTGTATTTTCTACTATTTAAGTGAAACTTTTAGCAGATGAGAATTTTCCCCCGTCGTTAATTGCAGAATTGCAAAAGAAACGGCATGATGTAAAAAGAATTCAACGAGCAACGCGCGGAATTTCAGACATTAACGTAAGAGTCCAAGCTTTTAAAGAAAACCGCACTATCATCACCTTTGATAGAGATTTTTTGAAAACTAAGCATGGGGAAGAGACAGTGAGCATTATGCTTTTTTCATTTTCTAAGTATACCCCAGAAGAAATAAAGCCTTTTTTAAACGGAGCAATTGATGAAATAAAGAAATTAAAGAAAAAGAAGAAACCATTTACTTCTATCTACTCAGAACAAGGAATAACATTGATAAAGTAGAAAGATTCTGAGGAATAAGGTTGCAAATTAAGCTTTTCGTTTGATTTTGTAGATTCTGTTTTTGGGGTTGCCCCGAACAGACAATGGAATAGATACTTCTGCTTTTATTGAAGACTTACTAGCTTGATTTGAAAAAAGAATACCCCTATAATATAGGCCATATGTCAAGCTGGATAGAAATACACTTAACGCAAATTGCAAAGGAAGAAGCGCAAAGAAAACAGGAAGGGGTTAAGCTTAAACTAGCTCTTGATGAAGCAAATGCTATAAAGAGACTTGCTGAAAGTAGAGAAGCACAAAAAAGAAAAACAATTAGAGAAGAAGAATTGCACTCTATAACGCAACGATTCAAGATTAAAAATCTCTTAGAGGATGTTGAAAGAGAGATGATGCAAGGCTCATTCGTTAAAAATGGTCAAACTATCGAGCCAAATCATAATTCCTTTATGGGTTTTGGGCTTATAAAAGTCTCTGAAGAAAGAGAAGTAGAGTCGGGCGGGGGCACTGTCTCTTCGGAAATACCATATGATTTCCGATCATCATATACTGAACCATATTCATATGTTTCTACTCGTAGAAAATCTAAAGCTATACTAGCTGGAGCAATTTATCTAGCAGAGACTCAGGAATATAACCTGTACTGTTTAGGATATGGAGGAGAGAAAATATATAACTATTATCATCCGGATTTCCCAAAAGGCTGGCGACGGGAAAAACAATCAGGTGCAGGAAAAACATTCATGTGGGATGATGATTTTTCAGGATATCATGGTAACAATGCAGACCAAAGACATTGGAGAGAAGTATCAGCTATTCCTGATGTACAAACAGAAGAATTTAAAATTACTCCATTACATGAAAAAAGAGGCTTAATGTTTTTTGATGCTACAGGAGATAATAATGAAGCCTTTAAAAAACAACTGGTATATTAGCGATGGGATAAATCGAATTTCATGTGAAGATCGGCCCTTGGGGTCGAGGTACGAAATTTTAACAATTTAACAATATAGCAATTTAACAATTCCCCTTAGTGAACTAGCTTTACTTTGTTTCACAAACAATATAAAATCGAAATACATATATGGATCAGATTAAGCTTTCAAGGCTTTCAAATTTACTAATAAGCGCGTTTGAGAAAGAGGAAGAACAAAGGCAGACAAAGAATGGAATTAATGTAAATCGTGTTGTCGCGGAAATTGCCACATGGTATGAAAAGCTTCGAAACGCCATGGATTACCGCGAAAAAGAAGTGGCAAGACGGGCGGCAATTGAGCGAATTTTAAAAAGACGGCTTTTTTTTGGGGGAGAAGGCCAAAAAATTGCTCCGCATCTTATTCGCGAGCTCCTCTGGGCGCGTTATTTTTCCGATAGCAGCATTACGGAGGAAGAAGTTTTAAAAGTTTCAAAAATTATCGATCTTTATCTTAATCTCCGAGCTCAGCTTCTTCAAAAGCACCCAAAGAACGCAGGCATAGACGGACTTATTTATGAGCTTTTATCATCTCGAATTGAGATAATGCTTAATAAAAACCGGGATATTGACACGCTTTCAAATTTTATCTTCCATATCTTAAAAGATAGCGTAACCATAACCGATGATAAACCGGAAAACAAAGACATAC
>MFNZ01000018.1:0-531 GCA_001782195.1 Candidatus Levybacteria bacterium RIFCSPHIGHO2_02_FULL_37_13 | reverse complement strand
GGACTTTTGCCAAAGACGATAAGGCGTTTCTTAATTACCATTTGTTTAAACAGTATTTTGGAGAAATTACCGAACACAGCATCTCACACATTGTTTCAACTTTCAATGAAGGCTACCAGGAAATTACAAAACAACTTAATTATAAACTAAAAGAAAGAATAATGTCGTATGCTAAAAAACAGCTTCCACCATTTTTGATTTTCGGAGATATCTTGCAGAAAGAAAGAGGAAATATAAGAGCTTTGATTGGAAATACACAGAAATTCGAGGATGCTGTATACGATACTGCGGATGTGCGATATAAATCGATTGTGGCCAAAGTCCGCAGGGCAATCGTGAGATCAGTTATTTTTATTTTGCTAACTAAATTTATCTTCGCGTTTTCTGTTGAAATAACATATGATAACTTATTCGAAGGCAGGATAATGTGGAATGCGATTCTAATTAATATTTTTGCTCCGCCCATCCTTATGGTAATAGCAAGTCTTTTCATAAAAACTCCGGATATACATAATACTGTAAGAATATGGG
>MFNZ01000017.1:31945-32695 GCA_001782195.1 Candidatus Levybacteria bacterium RIFCSPHIGHO2_02_FULL_37_13 | reverse complement strand
GAGATCATTAAAAATAAAGCAATTATTGTTACCAACAGTAATCCTACTATAAACTTTTTATGCTCTTTCACGGTTTTTTTAAAAAATAATAAAACTACACTTCCAACAATAATCATCCAGTGCACAATTCCTAATTGGACGCTAAATTGTCCTGTTCCGCCAAAACTCCACGGACCATATAAAAATTGTTCTAAACTAACAAAACGTGATGCGTATTCACCTTCTGTAACAATATCCCGAAGCGTATATTTTCCCTCAAAAAACGCAGGGACCCAAAAGAATGCAGACAAACCAAGACCTAACAATAATAAAGATATAAGACTTAAGATGTAAGACTTAAGGTTTTTGGACGAATAAAAAAGATACATTCCATACAATAGAATAATCGGCAGAAACATAAGACTTATTGCGTTATGAGAAAGAAGAAGCCCGGTAAGAGACAACCCGCCGCCAACAATAAAAAAGTGCGAATATTTTTTAGATAACTTGTACAAAAAGTAACAAATAAGAGGAGGAAAGATAAACGCGACATGCTCCCCTATTGCACCCCTAACATATAAATCTACGAATCTATAGGGAGCAAACATATAAAGTATTCCCGCTACCATCCCTGCATGAGATCCAAATAAATTTTTTGTCCATAGATACATTGTTAACCCGCTGATCAAAAATGCAAATCCGAAGACAATCTTTGTGCTATCGATTAGTGAAAATCCTAAAAAATGAAATAAAGATGCCGCATATGATGGG
>MFNZ01000017.1:29080-31931 GCA_001782195.1 Candidatus Levybacteria bacterium RIFCSPHIGHO2_02_FULL_37_13 | reverse complement strand
CATTAATATTGGATGGCCATATCCCCAGTTAAGATTCCCTGCCCACCTTGGAATGATATTTCCTTCAGATAGATTCCGATAAAAATTAGCAATACGCGCTACATGATCTTGTCCATCATGCGTCTGGGGTAACCCGGAATGAAATAAATCCAAAAGCGGAATTATAGACAGTAATACTATAAAAAATGGAATAAAAAAGTTCTTATTGCTCATTCTTATTTCCAACAAAGCGTTTTTGCACCATAAGCCCGCTTGGCAATGTTTTTGTATATATTATATCTCCATTCTTTATTACTGTTTCAAGCCACCCTTTATAGCTCCATGGTTTTTGGGGGTCAACTTCCATCAATAAGTAAAATGTTCCTTTTTTCTCCTCGTAAGGTTTGTAATTGTATTTTCTTTCCCCATGCCACCAAATAAGATAATCATAAGCATATGTATATACAGGGGGTGTAAAAACCAAAAGACCAAATTTTTCTCCCTTTACGTCATTGTATATAAAATCAATAGCCGCAAGTTTGCCTTTTATTTTTGCAACCCCTCCATCGTTTGGCGGATTAATATATAAAGTGTAAAGTCGCTGCCCGGAATAGAAGATAAAAATAGCGGTAAGAATTATAACGCCAAATTTGCCCATCCTCCATAACCAAGCTTTACCTGTCAATATCCCGAAAGGAATAATATACATGACCTGTAAACCGGTCAAAAACCAATATCGAAGAGGAAATGGGTAAAAAATACCAAGTCCAATAATTATGCCAGTAAGTCCTGAGATCATTAACATAAAATGCCACTCATTCTTACTAAATAACTTAAGTTTTTTCTGAAACACAAGAGAAATAATCAAAGATAATAACGCCAATTTAGGAAGATATTGCAACAATCCGTCTCTTACAAAAGTCGTTCCGAAGTTGTAATAAAAAAGAGATATATGACTTTGAATTAAATCAAAATAATTTCTATTTTCTCCTCCAACAAAAAGTCCCCGATCACTTCCAGAAAAAATATTTAACACAGATCTTGTCATCAAAAAATCATGCCGAAGATCAAACAAAACCTGTGGAACGAAAAAAATAATACTGATGATAAGACCATAAAGAAAGTGTCTTTGACGAATATTTTTTTTACTAAATAATATTAAATAAAGTAAACTCGCCAAAAGGATAAAAACAGCCAGTGCTGTTTGAAAATGAAACATTAGGGAAATTAATGGCCATACTGCCAAATGAAATCGTTGCTTTTTGAGAACAATCAGCTCATAAAAAGAAAAAATATAAAGTACAACAAGAAGCCACATCGGGTGAGGATTCCACGCATAAGTTGCAGCCGCGACAGCCTCCGGAGATATCACGAATATAAAAAGAGTAAAAATTGCCGCTCTTTGTCCAAAAAGTTTTTTCGTCCACAAATATGCAACAATCAAAGCGCTAACGCTTATTATCAGCATCAAAACAACAGTTCCCCATGGATTACCACCCAGGATAATTGTTGGAACTGCCAACAAGTAGTACCATAATGGTCCTTGAAAAACTCCCTGAAGACTGGTATATGGCCCTATTAATGTCAGACTATGGTCAAATACAATGCGTTTTACTGCCATCATATCCCTGCCTTGATCTATTAAAAAAAGAAAATTATTTGATATTGTTTCTTGAAAACGAAGTAAAATACCTAACAAAAAAATAATTGTAACAAGCTTTTTATTCATTTTTTTTCAATAAAAATATCATGGCCATTCCAAGATTAAACTTTTGCCGATTTATTACCTCAAGATCGCAAGATTGTATCATTTTTTCCAACTTTTTAATGTTAAAGCTATGCAGATGAGAATCATTCCAGACTTTCCCCCAAAGTTTTCTCCATATATACCATACTATCGAAAAGAGCAGGTTTCCGGAATCAAGCTCTATGATTGCTATTCCTTCTTTTTTCAAAACCCGTTTTATCTCCAAAATTGCGGATTTCGGACTATCCAGATGCTCTAATACTTCTGTACAGATTACTAAATCAAAGGAATTTTTTTTATAGGGTATTTTATGGGCGTCTGCAACTTTAAATTCTATTTTAGGATAGATTTTCTTCGCGTATCTTATCCCTTTATCGTAAATATCAATCCCAAAACATTTTGATTTTGGAAACTTTTTGGAAATATTTGAGATAAACCAACCGCTTGCGCAACCAATATCCAAAATCGACTCAGGCGTTCCGGATATCAACCGAAGCACTATTTTCAACTTATTATTGTGCCAGATTCTTTGAAAAACATTTCTCTCAATTCCTTTTTGATAATAGTCAACAGGCACTTGTTCTATTACATGATTGTGCTTATCATTCATAAATACATCAATTCCCTTTAATTATCTTAATCCCTAATTCTCCATTTAGATAATCTACTGTTTTAATAGCTCCTACATTTTCGGGAAAATCTTCGCTGTTGCCTACATAAAGAATATTCTGATCTTTAAGTTCCTTGTCCCATTTGATTGGCCGAAATTCGTACTTTCCAAACGAGTGAGTTTCCGCGAAGCCGCCTGATTTTGTTGCTCCCAATTTTTGATAAAACTTTGGATCGTACTTGCTATAAAAAAGAAAAAACATATATGATTGATAGAGGTTGTCTTGATTGGAAAATACAATTTTACCGTATGATTTATCGTATTCCAATACAAAAGAAATCGATTTTGAGAGAGCGTACTGAAAAGAATCCGATTGCTCTTTTGGAAATATATAAAAATATTGCTTATAAAAATACGAAGCGTTAGCAACAACTATTAAGAAAAAAACAAAAATTATAGCCCTGTACAAAAGAATATACTTGCTATTTAATATATTCCTTAAAAAAAACGTCGTT
>MFNZ01000017.1:0-29071 GCA_001782195.1 Candidatus Levybacteria bacterium RIFCSPHIGHO2_02_FULL_37_13 | reverse complement strand
CCTAATGCGGCCAAAATTTGCGGAATAGGAAGTAGATTATATACTCTCATGGCATGTGGCGATGCAGTAGTAATAGATGCTGCAATTGGAGAAATTAATATCCATGAGGATATTAGCAATTTTATTTTTTTGTCAAGCTTTTTAGTAAAAAATAAATAAATTATTCCAAGGATAATAAAGGGGAATTCCCATCTGTACATAAGTCCTACCTCAGGGGCTTTAAAATCTTCATTAGCGTTGTTCGTAAATAACCAATAAGGATTAAAATGAGACAAGTAATTGCTTAAAAAAATCTTGATTGTAACAAATCTATTGTTATTTATTATTTCTCTTAAAATATCTCCTCTTTGCTTAGCAATAAGTCTATCTTTTGCGGCATTTGTATACGACTCATCATTTATATTAAAAGCGCTTGTTGCCTTAAATCTTATCAATCCATTTGGAGAAAATGTAGCAATCAAAACAGGAACTACGATGATTAATCCCAAAAAAGCTGCTAAGAATACCTGTTTTTTTCTTTGTATTAGCTTTTGAAAAAAAATAAAAGAAAGAGCAACAATGATCAATGGCACAAATACTTTTTCGCTCTGATATGAATAAAATGAAAGACCAAAAAGTATTGCTGAAACATATAGATAAGTACCTTTAGGGTTGTTAATAAATTTTAAGAAGAAAAAAATCGCAAATAATCCAAAGGCAAAACCCGCGTTGGCTTCATGCCCCAGTCTTGAAATATAAATATGCCATGGTGAAATTGTTAGAAGGAAAGAGGTAAATAGAGCTAAATTATCAGCGTAGTTCTGCGTTTTGTTCTGCGTTTTTCCGCGCTCACCAAATAATTCTTTGACCAGAAAATATGTTGCGATTATTGTTGCTACAGAAAGAATTACCGAAGGCATTCGAACCGCAAATGCGTTTAGCCCGAAAAACTTAACAAACGGTATTACTAAATAAACGTACAAAGCGGGCCGCCAATCATCATATGCTCGAAGAAGAAGAGGAAATTTATTACCATACTCATCAGCTCCGGTCTTCAAAATTGAATACGCATTATAGCCAATCGAAACCTCATCTAAAGAAACACTGGGCGGAACATTGGAAAGATTATACAATCTCAAAAAAACAGCAAGAAAAATAATCCCGGCGAAAATTGAAAATTTTTTTATCATCCTTCAACAATCTTAATTGCCTCTTTACCATCCAGAAAATATATTGTTTTGATAACGTTTATGTCTGGAAAATCATTTGGCCTTCCAACATACAATGTTTTTCCGTCTTTTTTCTCCTTTTCCCAAACAATTGGCCTAAATTCAAATTTTCCAAAATAATGATTTTCCGCAAATCCTCCAGATACACCCCAAGTTTCTTTCTGATATAAAACCGGCGAATATTTAAGATAAAACAAGAAAAATATGTAGGATTGATCCAAATGCGGTTGATTTGACACAATTATTTTACTATATTTGTTCTCAATTTTTTTAACTTCATCTATAGCTCCCTTATATCCATACTGCCATGCCTCTGAATAAAAATAGTTCTGTTGAACAAAATATTGATTGAGATAATAAACAAAGTTTAATATAGTTAATAAGACGTAGGACGTAAGACCCAAGAGTAGTAGGTATTTTCTTAAATCATAAGTCTTAAGTCTTAAATAAAAACCTCTGAAGAAAAAATAAGCTTGAATTATTCCAATTGCGGTAAATATCTGAAAGGTGGGTAAAAAGTTTAATGTTCGAACCGAATGCGGCACGCCTGTTGTAACAGATGCCGGCACCGGAGCAAGTAAAAATAATCCAAAAATTAACAATTTTAATTTCATATTCCACTTACCAAATAGCAAATTGTAAATACCAACAAATAAAAATGGAAATTCCCATAAATATAAAAGGCCCATTGAGGGCGCATGATGACGATTCTCATCTCCGGATAAAAACAGCCAGTATATATTAAAATGAGAAAGGTAATTATCTATAACAGATTTTGCATGAAAAATTCTTCTATTATCAAAAATAAGCCCGATAAAATTTCCTTGTTCTTTGTTAATCAAATTCCTTTTTGATAAATCATTTAAATATTGATTATCAGCCGAAAATACAGAAACGCCTTGAGCGCGAGTTAACGCCTCCTTTTTAGTTAATGTGTAGTTCGCTATTGGAAACGCGATAACTATTCCGGTAATTAATGATAAAATCAGATATTTTTTTAGCAACTTAAATAATGTATTTCTATAAATAAAAACTAATAAAATAAACAACAGAGGCACAAATACTTTTTCACTTTGATACACGTACAAACTTAACCCGGCGCATAAAGTGTATAACAAAAGAAACAATGGTCTTTTAACTCCTTTTATAAAAAATAATACAGAAAAAACATTCAGAGCTAAACCTACATTCGACTCAAACGCTATACGGGAAAACTGGATATGCCACGGACTAATTGCTAAAAGAAAAGATGCAATAGGCGGAATACTTTTCCTATCTCCAACTATTTCTTTTAGAATAAAGTATACCGCGATAACTATTGATATGCCAAACAAAGCAGAAACTAAACGAACCGCAAATACGTCAAGACCAAACAGAGAAATAAATGGAATAACGAAATATGCGTACAAAGCAGGCTTATAATCATCAAAAGAACGTAGTATTATCGGAAATGAACTGCCGTATTCGTCTTTTCCTGTTTCTTTTATTGAATACGCGTTGTAGCCAAGCGCTGCTTCGTCCCAATCAGGAGATGCAGGTACATTACCAAGTTGCCATAACCTTAAAAAAGATGCTGCCAAAACAATAACAACAAAGATTACCAGCTCTATTTTTTTATTAAATTTCATAATGTATATGCTACTAACACTGGTTCACCATTTAATAGATAAAACGTTTTAAGTATTATTGCATTGTCGGGTAATTTGTTTTTAATATCTACATATAATATTTTTTTATTTTTGCCAGTTATTGAATTTACATCTTTTGCAAAAGAGTATTTGCCAACCTTTTCAACATTTACAAACCCAAATACTTCTCTTTCAATTTTAGCCGTCTTCCTAAACTTTTCCGGGTCAGTTTTTGTATAAAACAAATAGTATATATAAGGTCTGCCTAATTCTGTTGTAATTTTGATTTCGTCAAAGTTTTGTTCCTGTTCTTTAACAAATGCTATTGACTCCTTATATCCATATTGCCATTCTCCTGAATATTCTCTTGGATAATGCACATAGTATCCATGCAAATAATATAAAATATTAAATATTAAAAATAAAAAACACAAAGTAAATATTAAATATTTGATTTGTATATTTGCTATTTTATATTTAATATTTGATATTGTGTTAATGAACATGAAAACTCCATACGCAGTGAAGATCTGGAATGTCGGTAGGACCGCTTCTATTCGTAATGCATGAGGGGTTTCTCGCGCAGTCGCCGCTGGCGCAACACCAATAATCATCCATAACAAGATAAACCACCTATATGGAGCTTTCCATCTAAAAATAAATAGTACTCCTGTTATGAAAAACGGTAATTCCCACAAATATAAACTTCCAACGTCCTGGGTTGAAAATTTTGGATTACCATCTCCGCTGATAAAAAGAAACTTGGGTTTGAAATGATCGAAATAATGTTTTAAATATTCCGTAGCGTACACAAAACGTCTGTTGTGCAAAATTTTTGACCACCACGCATTATTGTCATTTTTAATTTCCTGGTTGGTAAGATTAATAACGCCTATATCGGAAAATATATTTACTTCCTTAAACCTCAAGCCTGCTTGAGGAGAAAATAAAAATCTTACAATAGGAAGTATTAAAATTATTCCAAAAATGACGCTAACAAATAGCTGAGTTTTATACCGAAGTATTTGTTTTACATGTATGAGAAATAAAATCAGCAATAAAATTGGAGCAACGATTCTTGCAGTATTGAAAATGTATATTGATATTACAAAAGAAGCAACAGAAAGAGGAAGGAACCACATTTTTTCTTGTACACTTTTAAGAAATAACCATACTCCGCATACGATAAAAAAACTAGATACGTTTGCCTCAAACGCCGCGCGAGAAAGATTGATATGCCAGGGACTTATTGCCAAAAAAAACGCCGAAAGAAGGGCTAGTGGCTCTTCGTGTTTTTTGAATATTCGGTTCACCAAAAGATAGGTAATCAGTACAGTCAACGACCCTAAGATGGCTGATGGAAACCTCACTGCGAATTCGTTTAATCCAAAAATCTTAACCGGAATAACGTCTAAATATGCATAAAGCGGCGGCTTAAAATCTCCAAAAGACTCCAAATAATTCAAGGGAAGAAATCGACCGTGTTCGTCCTTCCCGTCAATTCCCAATGAATATGCATTATATCCCCACGCGACTTCGTCCCATGTTAAAGATGGCGGATTTACTCCAAGATTATAAAAACGTAAGAAGGATGCAAGAACTATTATAAATCCAAGTAAAACAGTTTTGTTCCCAAAAATGCGCTTCATCTTCTATATTCCATACACTCATGATATTATATATTAAATCTGACCTTTGGTGTAAATAATGTTAAGTTTTGTATTATTTCTAATAGTTATCGCTCTTTCCTCAATCTTTAGATTAACTAATTTAGGTTTAATTGAATTCAAGATAGACGAAGCAAGTAACTTATTCCTGTCTGCAAGAGTATTATTTGGCCATACTCTGCCGTCGGGAGGCATTGCAACCAGTACCGGTATATTAAATCCACCTCTTTTTAATTATTTGCTTTTACCCTTCACGCTCATATCTGTTGACCCAAAATTTATTACATTTATAATTGCATTTAGCAATGTTCTTGCTATTGGATTCTTATTTTTGATGATTAAAAAGTACTATAATCAAACCCTATCGTTTATTGTTTCTCTTCTAATTGCTTTTTCTCCTTCAGCTATTATATTTTCACGTAAGATTTGGCCGCCAGACATAGTGCTTCCCTTCGCTGTTGTGATCTTCTACAGCATTCATAAAATAATTATTGAAAAGAAAATAAAATTCTGGATACCACTGAGCGCTTTTCTTTTGTACGTTATTCAACTTGATCTAGCCTACGTATTTTTCGCATTTATTTTATTTTTGTTCTTAATTTTATCAAGACCCAAGGTTAACATAAAATATATTCTGTTTGGACTTATTATAGGCATTATCCCTCTAGCGCCTTATGCTTTATACCAACTAAAAAATAATTGCCCGGATTGCCCCATGGTCTTCTCGGTAGGAAAAAAGCTTGCAGTCCAACGATCAATTAATTTATTCACAATACCTTTGAAAATCACAGGTCAGGGTGACCTTAGATTCGTAATGGGTGATGATCTTATTTCTTTGACAAATAATTCTCCGCTTTTAAATAAATTGAGAAATGTTTTTTATGTCGAATATATTCTTACAGTACTTGGGATATTTATCTTCTGGAAAAAATATCCAAAGCTTCGTTTCCTGTCATACGCTATATTTTTTGTACCAATATCTTATTTTATATTCCGTCTTGAGTCTTCGATACATTATTTTGTAATACTTATGCCCTTTCTTTTTTTCTTTATAGGAATATCCATATATACCTTATTAAATTCAAAAAACTTAATGCTTAAATATTTGTCTTTAATTATATTCTCATTAATTATTATTACTTCGACAATTATTAACTTCGGTTTTTTCGATCTTTTAAATAAGAATCAAGGATTTCGTGGAGATTATGGCCAATCGCTGTCAAAAACATATCCTCTAGCTGAAAAAGAATTTGAAAATTACAAGCAAAGATACGACTATAACGAAATTTTAATCTCAAGCTATATACCAAATTCTGTAATGCATGGCTCATCTTCTTTTGCGCAAATGCTTTATCCAATCTCTGAAACAAAGATTAATTTAGAGTACATTGAAGATAATCTAAAAAAGTTCCCGAATGATCCCCGGATAACACACGGGCTTATAGTTTTTTATACCTTAAACCCAACACGAGAAACTTTGGATGTGCTTAGAAACAAACTTACCGATATTCCGGCTTATCAGCCAATCTACAATGAAGTTAAATTGCTTTATCTACAAAGAAGCTATAAAAAAATATATCAAGATCTGGCAGTTCCTTTTACTTTCGAGTATCCGGAACACTGGACACTCATTGAGCGCCGTGAAATAGATTTAATAGAAGTATCCGACGAAAATTATATTTTTTCTATACAAAGAGTTTCAGGTGATCAAGCCGTTGCCTTAGATAATTTTAATCCTAAAAACAATGAGGTAAATATAATAAAAATATTTGACAACGAAATAAAAAAGAAAAATTGTTTTGTTAACAAAAAATATTGCGGAACTATATATGAAGCATCTCAAATAGATGGTTTTTATTATCTGATTGAGTACAGGATAAAACATGGCTACCAGGAACTGAAAGACAACAATAATCCCTTAAAAGTAATGGATGATATAGTTGATTCATTAAGAAATAATGAAAAATATAAAAAGAGAATATAAAATTACCGGAATTTTATTTACAGTTGTTATTCTTATACTCTTCTGGCAGTTTTTTTTAAAAGGGCTCTATCCATATCCTGGGAATTATATGCTTGCATGGTATGAACCATGGAAAACAGATAATACAAAAGACCAGACAATAACTATAGCTCACAAACCTGTTGCCGACGATACATTTCGTTATCTTTATCCCTTTAAAAAATTAGGCACAGATATGCTAAAAAAGGGTACAATTCCGCTTTGGAATCCATACAACGGAGCCGGAATGCCTCTTCTGGCAACATATCAATGGGCTCCGCTTAGCCCATTCAACATACTTTTTCTTTTACTTGAATCAGGATTGGCATGGTCTTTTTATATCATTATACAAGCTTTCCTTCTTAGCTTTTTCACTTATATATACTGCAGAAAAATAAATATAAGCATATATGGTTCTGTGTTTTCCTCAATTATTTTTCTCTTTTCAGGATTTGTGATTGTGCGGCTTGTTTTTGGCAACCTGATATATCCTCTTATCGCTTTACCCATTCTTCTTTATCTTGTTGAAGACTTTGTTGCAACTCCAAAGAAAACCAAAAAAGTAATTCTTATACCAATAGTAATCACCTTCATGCTTGTTTCCGGTCATCCGCATATTATGGCATATGTATTTATTGCATCCGTTTTTTACATTTTCTACAGAATCTTCAACATAAGAAAAATTATCTTCATTATATTACTGTTACTAATTGGTGTGGGAATGGCAGGCATTCAATTGATGCCAACAATAGAACTTTTTTTTCATTCAAATATGACCAGCGAATCCTCTGTTTTTATATTTAATAGGTTTTTGTTACCCCCTTATCATCTCATAAATATTTTCATATCTAATTATTTCGGCAATCAATCAACTTATAATTATTGGGGTAATGGAGATTATATTGAAACAGTTGCGGCTATTGGATTAATTCCTTCATTTTTTACATATATTTCTATTGTCAGCAAAAATCAACTTACAAAAAAATATAGATTTTTTTTCATGGCATTAGCAATTGTGACAATACTTACTACTATTGATTGGTTTTTAACAAGACTATTATTTAAGCTCCCAATTCCAATAATTTCCACAAGTCCTCCATCCCGAATATTTGTCCTTACATCTTTTTCTTTAAGCATATTGGCTGGATATGGTTTTGACGCATGGAGAAATGTTCTAAAGTTATCGCGTAATTTAATATTAAAAATATTACCTTTTATTATCCTTGTCTTAGCCATTAATATAACAACTTTTGCATTGTACAAATTTAACATTGATTGCAACAACGAACTCATTCCCAACTGTCGATTAATTGCTCTTCGTAATACATTTCTTGAAAATTTGATTTTTATTCCTACGATTGTACTTTTTTTTGTATATTTAAAAACTAATACAAAAATTATAAAAAAAATTATTACTATAGTTATCATATTTCTAGTTTTATCTTTTGGTATTTATAACAGCAATAAGTTTCTTCCTTTTTCTCAAAAAGAAACGCTCTCGCCCAATCATGTTATATTCGATGCAATAAAGAAAATAACAAATTACGATAGGGTTTTCGGATTCGGAGAAGCAAACATCAAAACAAATCTCGCGACATTCTTACGTTTTTATGATCCACAATATTATGATCCTCTTTACAACAAGCGCTATGCAGAACTCATAGGTTTCTCAAATACAAAAAACGAATCTTTGGTGTTAAGCAGAAGCGATATTGAAATCTCAAATGATATTAATCTTAATGATAAGAAAAATGAAAGCCGCAATCGCATCTTAAATATCTTAGGAACAAAATATTTCATATACAAAAAGTCCGAGAATAAAAACAACAAAAACATAGTATGGCAAGACGAAAACTGGCAAATTAGCGTGAATAAAAACGCCCTTCCTCGCGCGTACTTAGTAAGTAAATTTGAAGTTGTAAAAGACAATAAAAAAATACTTGAGGAATTATTTAACCCTTCATTTAATCCAAAAACAGATTTGGTATTGGAAGAAAAACCAGAGATTTCTTTAAGTCAAAAAAACAGCCATCCTGATTTATTTATTCAAAAATATAGCGAACTGGAAGTTATAGCAAAAACTAACTCCAGCTCTAACAATATGTTTGTGATATCGGACAATTTTTATCCAGGATGGAAAGCGTATGTTGACGATAAAGAAACCAAGATATACAGAGCTAACTACACCTTTAGGGCAGTTGCGTTACCCGCAGGAAAACATATAGTTAGATTTTCATACAAATCCAACTCTTTTAAGATTGGAATTGCTATATCTATATTCTCGATTATCATATACATAATAATTGCAGTCTATATAAATAGATTTAAAAAAAATGATTAAAAAATATTCTATAGCAATCATTTTTTTAATACTTACCATTGCCCTTTTTTGGCAGTTCTTCCTTAAAGGTCTTTATCCCTTTCCGGGAAATCTTCTGCTTGGCTGGCACGAACCATGGAGATCGGAATATTTTATTAATGGAAAAATAATCATCCCCAACAAACCTGTTGTTGATGACGCCTTCAAGCACATTTACCCTCTACGCACTTTGTCTATAGATATATTCAAGAGATTTGAGCCTCCCCTATGGAACCCGTACAACGGCGCGGGCATGCCGCTTTTAGCCGGAATCAACAACGGAGTTTTGGATCCATTCAATATTCTTTTTTTACTTTTCTCATATCCGTTTGCTTGGAGCGTATACGTTGTATTGCAGCCCATGCTTGCCGGCATTTGCATGTACCTATATTGTAAAAAAATTTCAATGAATAAAATTGCCGCATTGTTTGCATCAATTGCATTTATGCTCTCTGGTTTTGTAACTGTTAAAGTAATATTTAGCATATATGGACTCGCGATAGCAACGCTTCCTTTATTGCTCTTTCTTGTGGAATCCTATCTGCAAAATGGTGCTACAAAACGCACATATCTTATCCCGATCATTCTTTTTGCAATGATCGTTTCAGCTCTACCACAAGTTTCGCTGTATATTATTGTTCTTGCATACCTATATTTTCTTTTTAGAATTATACAGACCAAAAATTTAATCAATAAAAAATTAAAACAAACTTATCTGATCACGCTACTCTTTATATTAGGCTTTGGGCTTTCATCCGTGCAACTTTTACCGACTTTTGAACTTTTCCAGCACGCAAGTGTTGATACTCAAAGCTCCTCCTTTATTATTGAAAAATTTCTAGTTCCATTTCAACACCTTTTATCTATTCTTATCCCCAACTACTTCGGCAACGAAGCCATATATAACTACTGGGGAACTGCGGATTACGAACAAACAATCGCTGCTGTCGGGCTAATTCCGTGTTTTTTTGCGTTCCTTGGTCTTGGAAGATACAAAAAAATGCATAGCGCTCAACCCTTTTTTGCTGTTGTAGCAATTCTAACTGCTGCTCTTGCCGTAGACTGGGTAGGATCAAGGCTATTTTTTTCTTTGCCGATACCGATTATCTCAACCGGCGGACCAGCGCGGATATTCTTACTTACAACATTTGCCATTGCTGTTTTAGGAGGTTATGGATTTGATAAATGGCTTAAATATAAAACTTTATCAAAAATGCTTGCCATAAAAATTTTCTTATTCCTAACTTTAGCTGGAACTATTCTTGCGATTACATTTATTTATTATCATAATAACGTACCCTGCAGGTTTGGAGTAATTACAAATTGTCGTATAGTTGCTTTAAGAAATACGGTCCTTGAAATTGCGGCATTCGCAGCTGCATTAATACCGTTTTCTGCCTACTTTCTCTCCAAGACAAAAAAAATAAAAAATATAAGCATTCTCTTTATTCTTTCCGTAACAACTATTATAGGCATATATAATGCTAATAAGTTTTTCCCATATTCCCCAAAGTCTTCTTTTTTTCCAAATCATCCACTCACTAATGTCTTAAAAATTAAAACTCAAAATACAAGATTTTTTGGTATAGGACAAGCAGCATTTACACCCAATGTTGCAACAGTTCTTCATTTATATGATCCGCAATACTTTCATCCTCTTTACATTAAGCGGTATAGAGATCTTTTGGAATATGCTAACAATGGAAAATATATTATTAACCTTCCCCGGGGAGAACCACATATTCGCACCGAGTCAAATCCCAACCCGTCGCTTGAACAAAGGAGGAATCGGCTGCTTGCCCTACTTGGCGTATCTTACCTTATTTTCAGTAAAGAGGAAATTCCCATATCCAAAGCCCAGAATGTTATTTGGGAAAATAACAACCGCTATATCACTTACAACGACAAAGCGCTTCCGCGTGTTTTTCTGACAAGAAAATTTGACGTTATTAATTCAGAAGTAGAAATCTTAAAAAAACTTTTTGATCCTAAATTCGACGTAAAGAATAATGTCATTTTAGAAGAAACCCCACCTTCTTCTTTTTTCCCATCTAACGATGCAAAGGATCAACCAGTTATCAAAAAATATTCTGAAAACGAAGTTGACATAACAACAAATGCTACCTCAAATGCAATCCTTGTACTTTCTGACAATCATTATCCGGGATGGAAAGCATATGTTGATGATAATGAAACCAAAGTATACAGAGCGAATTATACTTTTAGGGCAATTGAAATACCAAAAGGAAAACACGCTATCAGTTTTAAATATCAACCAGTATCGTTCTATACCGGATCTGCCATATCCGCAATTGCATTATTTGCTCTTGTTTTGATCTTTTTTGTCAAGATAAAGAAGACTAAACCATATTGCTAGCAAATCAAAAAACGTCTTAAGTACTGTTCGTAATTTTGCAGTTTTTGATACTCCAGACCTTCTTGGTCTATATATCGATTCTGCTTCAACAATCTTCATATGAAGTCTTTGGGCTTTTATAGCAATTTCTGCTAAGAAAAATACGCCATTTGATTTTATTTCGATTTTAGAAAAAATATTTTTTTTGTAGATATGCACCCAATTGTAATCTCTAAACTTAAGACCAAATAGTACTTTTACCAATATTGTTAGACACCAGGAAAGAAATTTTCTATAAAGAGTATAGTCACTTCTCTCTTTACGATATGTTAATACCAAATCCGCATCCTTTGCTTTTTTCAACCCGGCAATTATATCCCTAACATATACTTGCCCATCACCAGGCAGATACGTAATCAGATCAAACTTTGCAATTTTTGCTCCGGAGAGAATGGCTGCGCCTAATCCAAAATTTTTTTTGTGCGTTACAACTCGAATATTAGGATATGTTTTACATAACTTCTTTGCTATTCTTAAAGTATCATCAGTACTTCCATCATTTACAATAATAATTTCGAAATCTTTTAAATATCTTTTGGCATCGGTGACATTTATCTTTATAGCATATTCCATGTTAAGCGCTTCATTAAAACATGGAACAATTATTGTAAGATCAATATTTGAAGATAATTTATTCATAGCTGCAGATTGTAATTATGCTTAAAAACATAATTATTATAACATTTCTGCTAAAATACGCTTATGGTAAAAGTAGGACTTATTGGCTATGGATATTGGGGCCCAAATCTTGCGAGGGTAATTAATGAATCTTCTCATTCAGAATTGGTATATTGCGCTGATCTTCTTGATAAATCATTAGAAGATATAAAACGAAAATACCCAAAAGTCAAAACAACGAACAATTATCAGGATATTTTAAGTGATTCATCGGTTGACGCAGTCTTTGTTGTTACGCCTACCAGAACTCATTTCAAAATCGCAAAAGACTGCATCATGGCTAAAAAACATGTTTTTGTAGAAAAACCCCTTGCTTATTCTTCTCACGAAGCCCGAGAGCTAGTTAAAATTGCAAAAAAGAAAAACATTAAGTTAATGGTAGGACACTTATTCCTTTTTAATTCTTCTGTTATCTATATAAAAAACCTTCTGCAAAAAGGGGCTTTGGGAAAAATTAGGCATTTGCATTTCCAAAGACGCAGTCTTGGTCCAATTCGAAAGGATGTAAATGTTTTATGGGATCTAGCGCCTCATGACTTTTCAATGCTTTTGTACTTTATTAATGAAAAACCCATTTCAGTTGTAGCCTCCGGTGAGTGCTACTTGCAAAAAGACACTGAGGATGTTGTTAATATTTCAATTAAATTTGAAAATAACATCATTTCAAATTTCATATTGAGTTGGATTGATCCAATTAAAATACGAGATATAACTATTGTCGGAAGTAAAAAAATGATATTATTTGATGATGTACAAATTTCAGAAAAAGTAAAGATTTTTGATAAAAATGCAAATGTAATTAAGGCTACGCGTGGAGTTAGCTTTGGGGAATTTCAAATTGCTCTTAATTCAGGAGGTATTTATATTCCAAGAATTGTTAACAAAGAACCGTTAAAAGAAGAGTTAAATCATTTTATTTCTTGCATCAAAGAAAACAAAAACCCGATTACGGATGGGAAAAATGGATTGGAAGTAGTAAAATTACTTGAAGCTTCGCAAAAGTCTTTACGTAGTAATTCACGGGTTGTTGAAATAAATTAACGTATGAAATTAGTTGTGATAGATGAACCAAAAAAAACGATACACGATGTTCGTATTGGAAACCATGTGAAAATATATGACTTTGTTAATTTATACGGGTGCGAAATAGGCGATGAGACTCGAATTGGGACATTTGTTGAAATTCAACAAGGAGTAAAAGTAGGCCGAAGGTGTCGTATTCAATCGCATTCATTTTTATGTAAGGGTGTAACTATCGAAGACGATGTATTCATTGGCCATGGAGTAATGTTCATCAACGATAACAATCCATCAATTGAAAAAACCAGAAATAAGACTTGGAAACTTGAACCGGCGTTAGTAAAAAAGGGCGCGGTAATTGGAAGCAACGCAACTATTTTAGGAGGACTTGTTATAGGAAGGAATGCAATTGTGGGTGCAGGCGCAGTTGTCACAAAGAACGTTCCGGCACGAACTACTGTAGTTGGTAATCCCGCAAAAAAATTAGAAAAATATAAATAGAAAATATATATGCAAAAACTGCCATTTGTTGATTTAAATATTCGACATCAAAAGATTGACGCTGAGATAATAAAAGCTATTAAACGTATATTAAGCTCAAGTACGTTTATCCTTGGGGATGATGTTGATGCCTTCGAAAAAGAATTTTCAAAATACTGCAATGTAAAATATTGTGTGGGTTTAGACAACGGAACATCCGCATTAGAGCTAGGAATGCGATCGCTCAATATTGGCGTAGGGGACGAAGTTATTACTCCTGTTAATAGTTTTATTGCTTCTTCATCTGCTATTTCAATGACTGGAGCATCCCCTGTATGGGTAGATTGCGATCCCAAAACATACAATATCGATCCTTTAAAAATAGAAAAGAAAATTACTAAAAAAACAAAAGCAATAATGCCAGTCCATCTTTATGGTCAACCATCAAACATGAAAAAGATAGTTTCGATTGCAAAAAAACATAAACTGCATATTATTGAAGACGCGTGTCAAGCACATGGAGCGTTATATGGTGGAAAACGTGTTGGACATTTTGGAGCATACGCCGCCTTTTCATTTTATCCGGGAAAAAATCTTGGAGCTTTCGGTGATGCGGGAGCGTTGGTGACAAACGATAAGCGTATATATGAAACCGTCAAAAAGATGAGAAATTATGGACAATCGAAAAAATACCATCATGATTTCATTGCTTGGAATAGGCGGCTGGATACGCTTCAAGCTGCAATTTTGAGAGTAAAATTAAGATATCTTGATAAATGGAATAAACAAAGAATAAAACATGCGCATACATATAATCAACTTCTAAAGGGTGCTGACGTTGTTAGGCCTTATCATGATTCCTCTACTACCCATGTTTATCATCTTTATGTAATTCGCGTAAATGACCGCGATAGACTACAAAAATATTTAAAAGAAAAAGGAATTGCGACAGGAATTCATTATCCTGTCCCCATTCATTTACAAAAAGCTTATCAACTTAGAGGCGGGAAAAAAGGGGAATTTCCTATTTCTGAAAAATATGCTCCTCAATTACTATCTCTACCCATGTATCCTCAATTATCAGAAGAAAAAATCCAATTCATAGTAAATGCAATCAGGCAATTTCAAAAATTCACGATTTCTTGAATTTGATTAGACAATTTCTTTGACCCTTTTTCTAATCTCTAACCTCTTTAATGTACTTTTTTTCAAGAAGCTTTTTTACCACTTCTTCAACGTTTTGCCTATCTACATAAACCTTTGATTCCAAATTATCTTTATCACTATTTCCTACCGGATTAATGAATCGATACAAAATATCTCCATTACGGTATTCAAAAAGACTAACGTAATTTTCGGAAAGGAACCGTAGAAAAAATTCGCTGTAACTCTCAACTGATTTTCCCAAATAAACAAAACCCTTGTCAAACACAATAACCCTTGGCTTATTCTTTTGAAAATCAGCCAGCATTTCTGTTCGTATCTTCTCTGACGCGCCAATACCATAGACTAAAATATGATATTTCGAAGGAATTTTGCTATTGGTATAAAAAAGTTCCTCAAATTCAAAAGGCCCAATCCATGCATATTCATCTTTACTAACTATTGCGTTAACCATCGGAGCAATTTTTGGTCTGTCGTATATAAGAGGCATATCGCCCATATATTTCGAAACAACTTTTGAATTGAATTTAAAAGTTAAATGTAACAAAGTAAAAAAACCATAAATTCCTAAGAAAACAAGAATAAAACCAAACACTATCTTTTTTGCAACAGCTATATTGGCGTTAAGCGATTCGTAAAGTTTTGGCAGCAAAAAGAATATGTTAAAAAAAGAAAAAATGTTATATACCGCTGATTGGTAGTCTGTTTCCTTTGAATTCAATGGATTACTTCGAACATTGGTATAAATTATAGTAAGGATAACAAATGCCGCAAGCTTGTAACGTTTATTTAAAAGAAGATAAACAACTAAAGCAACGTTGCCGATTGCCATAGTCAAATTTACCGGAAATGAAAAGTCAAACTTAAAAGCGCCCAAAAGCAGTGTGTAAAAATTTACAAAAAACCAATGGGCAATAAGAATTGCGTAACGTACCGGATTAATAAATGTTGATTCCGAAGGACGAGGATAATTATATATGTAGTATTTTGCGTTAAAAATATAGTTTTGATATATATAGTCTGACAAGCTTTGAGTGACAAAAAGATACAAAAAAAACAACAAATGAGGAAAAAGAACTATAGCCAACGGATAAACATTTTTAAGAGTAAATAATGGCCTATATCCATTATCTCTAAAGTATAAGTATAAAACAGCGATATGTGTAACAACAAAAATATATATGTAAGTCAACGACGAATACAACCCTATAGACGACATTACAGATACGGCTGAAACATCAATAAGCGTTATGGATTTTTTGTAAGTTGTTTTTAAAATAATAAGCGCGAATACCGGCAGAAACGCCAAAGCGGCAATATTGTCGGCAAGAAGCATTTGAGTCCAGTAATAGGTTGCCGATATTGCCAAGAATACTATAAAAAAGGGGTAAAAATTTAACGCTTTTGCTCCAACTTGCTTCTTCAAGAAAACAAAAGTTGAAAAAGCAATAGCAATCAATAGAAACGCGTAAACTATACGAAAGATAACAAATGACTGACCGCTAAAAATCCCTACTAACGCTGCAATAAAATATGGAACAGGTCCATGATGTGTAAAAAAACCTGCATAAGGAAGGCTTCCATGGAGTATACGCCACCCGCCCAATATATTGTCGAATTCATCAGGATATGATTCATGAAGACTATTGGCAAAGAACGCAAAGATAACGAATAAGAAAACACCAAGCTTCCAAAAGTTCAATTTCATAAGTTTATTTTAACACAGCTGCGACATATACATCTTTTGCGTACCTTCCGTCAATAACGGCAAGCTTTTTGAACTTGCGTTTATTTCGTTCAAATTCTCCTTTTGTAAGAATAAACAGTGTTTCTTGCCTGCTTTCGGTTTTTACTAAAGAATAAAAATCTATATCGTGAGGACCAAAGTATATTCCCCCTGTGTCCCACTGCGCACCGGTAAAGTAATATTTCCCAAAATGCTCTATTGATCCCTTTCTTTGGTACAGCAAAGGATCGTATGTCTTCCAAAACAGAGTAAAAATATACGGTCTCCAATAGTACCCTGATATATATATTTCTTTATATTTATGCTCATTCTTTGTAACGTACTCGACCATCTGCTTATATCCATCTCCAAAATTTATTGCGTTATTTTGAGGAAATTCTATGAAATATGAGTTTAGAAAACGCAAAAAGAAAAAAATAAACACAACAGCAAAAACCGATAAAGAAATAAATCTAATTCTTGTTCCCTTCAACAAATTAAAAATGCCAACAAACCCAAGTCCTGAAAGAAGAGAAAATATTGGAGCATTAGGCAATGTGCGAAGAGCATTCGGTTGATTAAATGTAATTGCTCCCGCAAGAGGAGCGGAAGCAAACCATGCAATGATTACCCATTTCATCGGCGTTTTTAAACGGAATAAATAATAAATTCCTAAGAAAAAAAATGGAGCCTCAAAAATATATAAAAGACCTGCTGATGTGGTTCCATTTAAAAAAATGTTATTAAAAGATATGTTCTTAAGATAGTTTTCCATAACCGTAATTGCTAACGCAACTCTACGGTTGTATATAATCTTATTAAAAAGCGTATTATTTTCTGCAATGACACGCGCGAATTTAAACTCTCTTCTTATGTAATTATCATCATTAATAACACTTACAATGTTTATTCTTAAAAATCCTCCGCTTGAAAATATAACGGGTAAAAGAGGCAACAATACTATGACACCAAGAAAAGATAATAAGGTTATTTTTAAATGCTTTAAAAGACCTCTCCAATACATAACGATAAATGCCAATAGCATAAAAGGCAAAATAATACGCGTAGAATAGTAGAAATAAAGCGAAATCGCGTAAAAAATTCCGGCAAAAACCAGATAGATTATTTTCCTGCTTGAGGCTATAAGAAAATATGATCCCAATACCAAAAAAAACGCTGCGCCGTTAGACTCAAATGCCTGTCTTGAAAAATTTATATGCCAAATGGAAATTGCGAAAAAAAAACTTACAACTAATGATTTAGTCTTGTCCTTAGTCAATTCCTTCACCAGAAAATAAAAAACAAAAACCGTAAGTATTCCAAAAAGAGCAGAGGGTAAACGGACTCCAATTTCGTTTAATCCAAAAACTGCAACTGTTGGTATTGAGGCATATATCATTCCGGGAAGTTTGTAGTCATCAAACGAACGAAATAGAAGAGGAAAAGTTAATCCATACTCATCGCGTCCGGTCTTAAGAATTGAATAAGCATTATAGCCTATCGCTGCTTCGTCGTGTGAAAGACTTGGCGGAGTTCCTGATAAATCATATAATCTTAAAATACCGGCAATAAGAATTATAAGTATAAGAAAAAAATTATTCCGAAACATAAAACACCAAAGAACTATCTATTCTTTTTATTTCCGAAAGCACCTTAGATATAGACCCAGTATCTTTACAAAGTCCACTGTTTACATACAAAGTATCTTTTTCTCTTGTGTTTATAATTATGTTGCCTTGTTTAATATTCCTTAACGGACATTCGTCTTCGCTAAATATATATTTATCAAAACTTATTCTATCAAAATCTCTTAATTTACTTGACTTAGCTGTTTTCTGGAATAAATCAGGGTTATATTTGCTATAAAATAAAAAGAAAATTGTAGGAGCCGACTCCCTATTCGTGACTACAGCCTTTTTGTAATTTGGCAATAGATTGTTTACTTTTTCTACCAATTCTTTGTATCCGTCTTGTCTATACCATGATCGATAAACTCTTGCCTGAAAGTAATACTGAACAAGGTAATAAGAAATACTAAAAGCGATAACAAAAATACATGCTAGGATAGCCGGCTTAAATAGCTTAAGGTTAAAAGACCTTGCCAGTTTTAAGAAAATCAATAAGCCGAAAGCCGAAAGAATAGAATATGCCGGGATGACAAAAACAGTCCTTTGAAGATTTGGGACATCATCAAAGGTAAGAGCGCTTCCTATTGGTGAAACTAAAATCCAAGAAACTACAAAAATACCGATTTTTCTGTGCTTATTAATTAAGTAAATAGCTCCAAAAACAATTAATGGCAATTGGAATATATACAAAAGCCCCATTCCGGGTACCCTGTATCTGTCAGGATATCCTTTGTCAAGAAATAGGAAATCAAATGAAAAGTGCTTGAAATAATTTTCTATAAATAAATTTCCGTAACCAATTACTTTATTATGAAACACACGCGTTACCATGTAGGGTAATCCCGCTGATCCGTCATTTGCGATTTGTTCGTTTATAACAAGCTGTGTTAGGTTGTCATGGAAAATGCTAAGAGTTCTTATCCGAAGAGACAACTGGGGAGAAATAAGAACAAAAACAAGCGGAACAATAATAAATGCCAGGTATAAAGCAATGAGTATAATTTTATTTTTTATAAGATTAATATTGTTGTTAAAAACTAAAATCATTATAGGAATAAAAACAGGTAGGAATGCTCTGGGCGATTGATAAATAAATAAAGTTGCGCTAAATAAAATAAAAGAGATAACAAGATATTTCCATCGTTTACCAACTGACATCAGATAAAAAAGAATCCCGGCGACAATAAAAAAAGTTACAATAATATTTTCTGTTGCTGTTCTTGAAAGATTAATATGCCATGGTGAAATAGCAAGTACAAATGAAGAAAGTAAGGCAACTATTTCAGCGTGCTTCAACGTTTTGATCTGCGTAGTTCCGTGTATAAATAATTCTTTCACAAAAAAATAAACAACAACTATTGTCGCTGATCCAAATAACGCAGAAACAAACCTTACAGAAAACTCACTTAATCCAAACACATATATAAATGGAATGGATAGATAAGAATAACCAACAGGACTATACAAAAAAGATTCCGTATGGATGGGCAAAAAAATTCCGCTCATATCCATACCTGTTTTAAGTAACGAGTAAGCATTGTAGCCCAAAAATGCCTCATCTCTATGAAGACTAATAGGAAAACTCCCTAAGCTATAGAACCTAAAAAAAATGCCCAACGCTAAAATAATTATTAATGTAAAAGAAAATCTATTCATCTTTTTCTAACAAAAGAAAAGCAGAATCTAAAAACAAAAAATAAAAAAATTGCAATTATAGAAAATAGAGATACCATATCGGCAAACAATCTTATCGCAGACTCTTTGAATATAACTTCTATACTGTGTACGCCTTTTGGTACTGAAAAAGTTATTAGGCCTCTATGATTCATATCTTGAAATTCTACGGGAACTTTCTTTCCATCAATTTCTGCTTTCCATCCCGGAAAATAAAAAGTGTTATCAAGGACTCTAACATTTGTTTCCGCATCTATAGAAAAAGAGTGACGATTGGACTTTATTTTAAGATTATTTAATTGACCGCTTCCTGAAATTACTGATATTTTATTCTCTGGAACTGAAAATGGGTCCCCACCGGTCCATATCGTAGTTGTCGCCCTGCGATAAACCGTCGAGCCTAAAAAAGAATAATAATACTTGTCATCCCTCTTATTTTGAACATCCGTTTTTGTATAGAAAAAACCAGCTATTAACAAAAGTATAGATAAATAATAAATTATCTTTTTATTTTTGGTTTTAGACATAACATAAGAACCTACTACCGCTCCTGATAAACTTGAAAGTGCTGTAAACCGCCAAGGAAATTCTAAAAATCTCAAAGGAACTATCTTGCTCCAAAAAACATCAGATAATGAGGTAGTAAAAAAAATTGCAGCAAAAAAAATAAGCAACCAAAAACCAACAAACCTTTCTCTGTCTCTAAAAAAATGAATAATAGCAATAATAATAAAAATAAATAAAATTATCCCTATTTGCGGCGAGAGGCCATTTTGAGCGTTTACATCAGGACCAAATCCCCACATGCTATAGATAAGATACAAGAAAGGCGGAAAATGCTGTCTGTACATATCTCCAAATGCGGAAGTACTGTTAACATACCTGGACTCTACAATAGCCGGCAACCAAAAATACGAAGAGACAAAAATGCCAATCAAAAAAAATACAAAAAATGACATTAGATTATATTTATTCTTCATTCTAAATAAACAATACAAAAGTATAACTGGAGAAAACATAAGTGCTGTTCCGTTATGAGCTAGTATCAAGAGCCCGTACATTATCCCTGCTATAAAAACATCTAATATTTTATTTTTATTTCTTATCTTCTCTATCTGCCAAAAAATAAATGGAACAATTGCGAGTCCAACAGTTTCTCCAAAAGCTCCACGGACAAAAACATTAAGAAAGTGGTAAGGAGCTAACCCAAAGAGCATTGCTCCAAAAAAGGCAGCCTCTTTGCGAACCAGTTGTGATAACCAAAGAAAAAAACCAACTCCGCAGAGTACGAATGAAACACCAAGTACAAGTTTAAATGAATCTTCTAAGTTTAACCCAATTAAGTGAAACATCGTTGCTGCGTAATATGGCAACTGGTAATTGAAGATAAAAACCGGCGTGCCAAATCTAAAATTCAGATCTCCCGCCCAACGTGGAGGCATCTGACCATCCTGAAAAGCCTTATAATAAGCTCCAATTCTTGCTATATGGCCATCCCCGTCGTGAGAAAGAGGAATCCCCGGTTTTAAAAAAGGAAATAGAAATAAGACATGAATAAATATTAGAATAATTATTAAATTCTTCATGCATCAGTGTTTTCCGGAAAGAAATATGTTGTAACAAAAATTAAGGATAGGTACCCCAAATGGCTATTATTGAAGTACCGGGATAAATACCAAAACACAAATAGGAAAATCCCATACAAAAGAATTAAAGTTTTAACATCCTTATGTTTTTTAAAATACTTTACAAGAAATATCAATAAGGGTACACATATAATAATTTGCCAAATATGGAATGGGTAAAATACATAAACATCTTTAATAAAACCAAAAGATTCCAATAGCTTTCCCAACCCATAACCAGAAATTGGATAACTATGTTCCGTACTGCCAGATAAATAAAATATAGCGCTATCTAAAAACGCTTTTGGATTCCACAAAAAAAATGGAATAGTAACGGCAATAAACGATACCGCAAATGAAGATATTGTTATCAAAGTTTTTTTTAGATTCTTTTCTTTGAAAAAAAGATACGCAAAATAAAAAGGCAGAATAGGCCATGCCGACTGTTTCACTGCAAAAGCCAACGCGATAGGTATTCCTGAAGCAAAATATTTTTTAATATGCAAAAGATATAACCCAAAAAATAGAAATGCGAACATATAAGTATCAGATCTACCCTCTAGAGCATATGGCAGCATTGCCGGATTAAACGCTAAAAGTACAAGGAATAACCGTTTTTTGTCTTGATCTTTAACAAGAATTGAAGCAATAATAAGCATGAATAGGAATAAAGCAAGAAGTGGAATTCTTGCGTCAAAAAAACCAAAGACAAAGTTGCTTGCAAAATAAAAAGGTATTGCAAAAAGAATGTAAAATGGAGGCAAAACAAAGTGGTATAAGGCCGGATTTACATCTTTTTCAGAATAGTGCCACTGCTCAAGAAATGTGCCAAAATAACTAACTTCGTAAGGATTTTTACCATCTAATAAAAATCTTATCGCAATTTCCTGCTGCAGCGGCATGTCGTGGATATTATCAATTGGATGTGTTCTATGCCTTGTTATTATCGCGGATACAAATGTGCTGCCAATAACTACTATTATCATTCCCCAAAGCAATAAATTTTTTAGTTTAAGAAATAACGACTTATTTACATTTAATAAATCAACTACAATATATGAAAGAAGTCCCAAGAAAATTAAACCGAAAAGCCAAAAAGGGGTGTCTTCCGGGCCTATTCTGTATCCCATTATAAAAGGAATAACCAATGCAAATAGCAGGACTGAGTCTAATTTAACGTTTTTCATCAATTAACTAATCTATATTTTAGCAAAGAATAAAAGGTCATTAAACCATCTCTAATGGTATGTAACTTTTTTCCTTCCTTGTAACTTCTGGGCTCTGTCTTAATTGGCACCTCTGTAATTTTATAGCCATACTTTATAAGTTTTGATGTAATTTCTGGTTCAAATTCAAATCCTTTGGCAACAATGTTAATCTTCTCAACTGCTTTTCTTGGAAAAAGTTTATAACACGTTTCCATATCTGTAATCCATTGTCCATATAAAACGCTCGTTAACAAACTTAAAAATTTATTGCCCATATAATGCAATAAGAACTGAGGCGTTCTTTCGTCTTTTCTAAAGTTGGGCAACCTCTTAAGCCTTGTTCCATATACAACTACTGCTTTTTTTTGCAGAATTGGATTCAAAAGTAAAGGAATATATTTAGGATCATATTCCAAATCAGCATCCTGTATCAGGATATATTCACCTGATGAATTATCTATTCCGGTTCTAACCGCCACCCCCTTACCCTGATTTTCTAAATGACTAACAATTTTTATCGCCGGGTTTTTTAATAAAAAATCTTGAATCAATTTTAAGGTCTTATCAGTTGACCCATCATTAACAATAATTATCTCTTTATCTACATTTGGAATTTTGACGCTTATTACTCTTTTGAGTATTTCAAGAATTGTTTTTTCTTCATTAAAGACCGGAATAATAATTGATAATTTCATAAATTAACTTCCACCCTGCTTTTTCTTAAAAATAAATTGTTCTTTTGTATTGTAAATCATTTTGTAGCTTAAATCTTCTTTAAGCTTTTCGATCGTGTTTTCTACAGCGTGTTCAATTCCGAAAAAACTGTTTGAACTTTGTCCTTTTCTATTATCTATCATTATATATTCTGGATTGTATTTTTTATAGTCAAATCTTAACAGATATACTTTTTGGTGCGTAAATCTTGCCGCTAAATTATTTTGCGTCATTACAGAAGCTTCTTTTGGAATTTTTTTAATCATATCATTCAGATAATTAAAGTTTTTTGTATGCTCGTAAAAACTTGGATTATATGCTAAGCCAAATGGTCCATGCAATATAAATCTATAAAGAAATAAAGCGTTTAGAATAATAACTGCCCAAACCAGATATAAAAATTTCGAAGTAAATTTTATTTTCTGCAATTTTTTAAGAGCAAACACAGACGAAATAGCGAGAATTACAGCGCTTTGTGAATTGTAATGCATCCCCAAATCCCATCGAGTACAACAAAATTGCGGTATAAATCGTATTCCGTAATCCTGCAAAATCAGAAACCAAAAAACTGGAGAAATAATTGGAAGAAATGAGAAGCTTAAAAAACTAAAAAATAAGGTTTTCTGTTTTAATGGGTGGTCAACAAAAGCAAAAATATTATCAATCACACCTCCATGAAAAGAGGGAGAATAAAGATAGGTTCCATTGGAAAATAAAGGAATAATTAATTTTATGCTAACGTACCCCCATATAAATGAAATCGCAATAGTAATTATTGCGATCCTAAACCATTCCTTTCTTAAAAAAATAATTGCTATTCCTATCCCTGCTCCCAAAAGAAAAGTTGATTCCTTAAAGCCTAATGTAACAATAAGAAATATAAAATATAGCTTGACCCTTTTATTAACTATTGCCCAAAAAGTAAGCATTAAGGGCAATGTCATAATAGTGATTTCATGAAAATCTGTAATAACAGCATTCTGGAGACCTACAAAGAGAAAATAACAAGTTAAAATGCCTAAAGCCAACAGTCGATTCTTCAAAACTTGCTTACCGATTGAATACAAAACAATTCCGCTCAATCCTACGACTACCGCTTGCACAACAAGAATCATCTCCTGTCGATCTGTTAACCAATAAAGCGGCGACAACAAGAAAATACTCGGACTAAAATGATCCGCGAAAATCCATTTTCCTCCTACTGCAAGATGATCGATAATTGGAGGTTTTAAGCGAGATACACCCCAAATTGCTTGATCAAATATTCCAAAATCATAATAAAATACTTCGTATTGCCAAAAACGATTTAAAGATACCAATATACCTGCTGCGATAAAACAAAGAGAAAATATGTAGGCAGCAACATCTTTGTATTTTTCAACCTTCATTATGCTGTATAAACTCGCTTATGACTTGCTTGTCAGATTTGATAAAATATTTCTGAGAATGATTCTTGGATTTTATCACCCTAGGTAATCTTATAAAAGCTTGAAAAAACCCCAAAACAAAAACCCATTCTCCATTAGCAAGTGTCTTTATAAAATGGTATGGCAGCCAAAAAACATGAAGTAATTGCAATTTTGGATCAGTTGCGTTTTTCCAAACGAAGATAAATTGATTTTTATAAGCGATCGTTTTTATTTTAAATGAAGAATACGCACTTTTAATAGCGCCCTTTTCGTGCTCGTGAACAACAATACTTTTTGGTTCAAATAGAATTTTGAATCCTGACTTAATAGCCCTATATGATAAATCGATGTCTTCCCAATAAAAAGGACTGTACAATTCGTCAAAACCTCCAAGCTTATCCCATATTGACTTTCTAAATGCGCCGCTTCCGCCGTTTACCCAAAGCGTATTAATTTTATCAACTTCACCTCGAGCATGAACAAGAAATCCCCTTTGCCACTTTCCTATTCCACGTCCCCGCAAGATTGTTTTACCATCTTCAATGCTCTTATCCATGCACCCGACAGCAAAAACATCTTCGTCTTTAAAATGAGAAAGAAGAGGAATCAAAAAGTCTTTTTCAGGCCTAACATCGGTATTTATTAAAATTACAATTTCACCCTGTGATTCCTTAACGCCCCTATTAACCGTTGATGCAAACCCAAGATTCATATCGTTAATTAAATATTTAATAACTATTTTTGATATTTTATATGTATTTTTGATTTTTGATATTTGATATTTGATTTCTTCAATCGAGTTATCTTTTGAGCAATCATCCACAACAATTATTTCCGTCTGTCCACCTTGTTGTTCGTGCCAATATTTCGCTGCTTCAAAAACCTTCGGCAAATTTTTCCTCAAAAGCTCCTCGCCATTATAATTAGGAATAATAATGCTTATATTCATAATAAAGAATTGTAAAACATTACTGCGTGTTTTCCTTTCGGAACAACGACCCCTCTAAAATTATAATATGTTTGTAAAATTTCTGTTTTTATTCCATCTATATTTACTCTCCATGTTGGATAAAAACTATCAGTTAAAACCAGGAAGCCATCTTTTTCGTTTTCTGTTTTTATGCTGACTTTATTGTCGGAATATTCAATAATCTGCGCTTCTCCTTTTGACCATCTTGGAGATGTGTCTCTTGAGATAAGAGATTTTTGCACTATCGAACTTTTCCCAAGATTAAAATTATCTTCAAAGATTTTCTCTATAACATCATATTTATCATCTACAAATTCTATATTTTCAACAAAAAATACACGCGGTAATACGTTATTATTTTCGTATATTCTTGTTTGCCCTTCCTGAAAAACTTTTTTAAGTTTTGGTGAATCCAAATCTGTAAGACTTAAGATGTATTTTACTCCTAATAAATCAATAATTTTCGAATCGTAATTATGCGGAGTTATAATACGATTGAAACCAAATGGTGAAGAAATATTTGGTTCTCCCCTTTCTGACGCGGCGATCAACTCTGCATAAGGATTTAGGTACAAAGGATCATATCCGTCAACACTTTGTAATTTATACATAAGCGAAAAGTTTGGGGGAAAGATTCTGGAATCTGTAGTCATAAATCTATAAAAGCCAAGGTTTTTTTGTAAAAATGAAATAATTTTTGTTTGGGGGAAAAGATATTTTTGGTCGGTAAACGGAGTAAATTTATCAAAAAACCTTAATAGATCAAACACTGTTAACCCTACTATAATAAAACAGATAATAATTATGATTTGCTTTTGTTTCTTGAGGAAATAAGATGTAACAGTTAATAAAACAAAACCGCCAAATAATAGTGTTGGCAGCATGAGATTTCTTTTCGAAACTAAAATATTTTCTTCCGAAACTAAAGGAAAAAAATCTTTCCCATAAAATATAAAAACCCAAAGAGAAATTAAAATAAAACCGATAAATATAAGCGGATATATAATACCTCTCTTTTTTGCGCGGATAAAATAATCTAATCCAAATGCCGCCAAAATCGCTAGCGAAAAATCTACAATAAAAAGAAGACGCGTTGGCTGAGAGGTTGATATAAACGGAATCTGTAAAATATATGGAAGTTTTGCTAAAAAAGTTGGTAAAGCAAAAATAAGAGGCACAAAAAAAATAGTTCCAAAAAAGATGGTCTTTTTATCATGCCTGAAAAACATCGCAAAAATCGCCATTATAATTGGTGCTATACCAACATATCCGACAAATTCTCCATAATTCCAAACACCCCAATAATTAAGCGTTGTTGGATTGCCAAAAAAATCAGGAGCAACAAATTGGATTAAATGCTGCCATGGGACAAACCACCCGTCTTTTATCCATGCCGCTTGATCAACTTCTCGAGCAGATAACAGAATGAATTGAAGTGTTGGAATCCACTGAATAGAAGTAAGAATTATGAATAATGAATTAAGAATTAAGTATAAAAACAGGATTAATTTGCTTCTTCCAAGCTGAATCCATCTTGCAAAAAAGTATGTAATCGAAACAATATAAAGATAAAAAAATATTTGTAAGTGTCCAGCAAAAAAAGAAGACACCAAAGAAAAAACAAAAACAAAACCCCATAAAATAATTTTTTTGTCTTTGATACTTGATACTATTTTGTCTATCGACAGAAGCATCAAAGGCAACCACAGTCCAACGTGTAGAATGGTCCCCCATTCCATCCACGCAACAGAAAATCCACAAAACGCAAATACCAAACTGCCTAAAAAACTCGCGAGCCGGTGCATAGAAAGATTACGAAGATACGAGTATAAAAATATTCCCGCTAACAATGGCTGTAACATTATTAATACCGACCATCCAATATTAATGGGTAATATAAAAAAGAGTAAATTGAATGGATAGAAAACAGCTGATTGAAAATTTGCCAAAAGTGGAACCCCGGAAAAATTATATGGATTCCACAAAGGAAGCTCGAATTTCTTTAAAGCTGTAATTGCAAGTTCTCGCCAAGGATACTGCTGCCTTACAGGGTCTGTAATAAGGGAATTTTTAAAAGGAATTCCGTTTGGGTAGTCTTTGGAAAACAGGTCGCGAAATGGATGATAAAGCCCAACAATAGTATCTGATGGGATAGGCAATTTGTTTTCAAGAAAAAAGGGTTTGAAAAAAAATAAAACTATAAAAACAAATAAAGCAATTGGTAAAATTCCTAGTTTCATCTTATAAAATGATCTTGTCCAATTCCTTACAAAACCTCTCTTTGCTAAAGATTTTCGCTCTGATTGCTGCCTCATTAGACATTTTCTCCCACAGCTTATTATCTTTTGTTAAAGTCTTTGTTTTTTCCATAAGCTCATCCGTTGTATCCCACAAAAATCCGTTTTTTCCGTTTTGTACAATTTCCTTTTGTCCGCCTGTATTAATAACAACAGGAACTGCACGAGCACCCATAGCCTCAACCGTTGAAATCCCAAAATGCTCTGCGTATTCCGGATGCGCTTTCAAGTCTTCACCGAAACCCGAAGCATGCCAATATAGTTTTGCTTTTGAGTATACTTCCCATAGCTTTTTATTGTTCATGTTTATTAAAAATTCAATCGGGTAACCCTTTGCCGCCTCTTGCACTCTATTGAAGTTTTCTTTATCTTCGTCATGAACACCAACTGCCAATACAAATTTCCAATCCTTAAATCCTCTATCCACCATTTTTTTAAAAGTTGCCACCATAAAGTCTTGTTTTTTATAATCGGTTGTTCCAAGATTTCTTGCCCTAAACCTCCCGACATGCAAAATAATATTCTCTTTTTTCATCGCTTTTGCATTAAGAGGCACCGGAGGATACAACACTACCCCTTTTTGAGCAATTCCCGCATTGACAAATGACCTACTGTATTCTGAATTGAAAAAAATCTTACTAACCCGTGAAAGCTTAAGCTTAGATTTAAACGACTTATCATCCATCTTGGATAAAGGCTGTTGTATATGAAGATATAATTTTTTTGACAAAACAAAAGGCATGCTTCCATCGCTTAAAATAATAATCGCGTCGTATTTGCGTGTTTCTAAAATCCTTTTGAGAAATCCGTAAGACTTGGAAAAAATATTGGCTTCTACCTTACAGCGGGAAAGGTCAAGGGAAAACTGCTCTTGAATCTTTTTGACATCAGATCTATGATCCCAAAAAATGACTACATGGTGTATGTTCGACAAATACTCGGCTATAGACATCATGTATCGCTCTCCGCCACCGATGTCATCAAGATAAGGATCAAATATTCCAACCCGCATTATACTATTCTATCAACTCTTGCATTGTTTGAAAAGTTATGCTATGGTAAATATGTGAATCCATCGAATGTTCCCCAAATTAACCCAATTATTGTTATTGTTATTTTTATTTGGACAATTTTCTGGAAAATAATAGCTTTGTGGAGAGCCGTGAAACACAATCAGAAAAACTGGTTTGTCGCGATC
>MFNZ01000016.1:15188-15398 GCA_001782195.1 Candidatus Levybacteria bacterium RIFCSPHIGHO2_02_FULL_37_13 | reverse complement strand
TTTTAATAGATAAGGACTCATTTCTCACCCACCTTCAATCACTAAGAAATATTTTCATACTTCCAGTACCCTCAAACGGGTATTCTGAATGGATTGATAAAAACTCTCGGCGTGAATTTCCAGAAGACAAGTTGCCTATGTTCAGTAAGTGGTTCTCAAAAGTATTTGCAGATAATGAAAAAAAACTAAGGCAATCAAATGATGTGCTGA
>MFNZ01000016.1:6129-15160 GCA_001782195.1 Candidatus Levybacteria bacterium RIFCSPHIGHO2_02_FULL_37_13 | reverse complement strand
AGACAGCCTGTTCTCCGTTACCGATGCACTCCGTACCGCCTCAATTCGACTATGTGATAGATATAAGAAAAACACTTTGTTCATTCCTGTTATAGAAGCAGCAATTGTAAAGAATCTTGTCGAAGAAAAGGATTATGCAAACGCTTTTTTGTCGATTTTCTTACCTGTTAAATCAGAAAAGGATAAGCAACACTTATCTTTTGAGGAACAGTTGCTATTCCAAACACCCAGATCGTACATGCTTGCATTCTACTTCACCCCTACTATAACCAATAAGGAAATACAACAAATACTCAAAACAGAGCTTCCAAGAATGAAGGAAGAATACGGAAAAATAGCTCAGGAATGGGGTTGGCAGATAATCAAAAAAGACGTTATCACAAACATAATGTTCTACAGGAAATGGTATTGGTTAAAGAAATTAAAAAGCCTTTCCTATAATGAAATTGCAAAGCTGGAAGAAAAAGACAAAAAATTTGTTTCATGGGATAATGTTAGACAAAAAATTAAAATTTATAGGAAACTTCTAAGCTCTTAACTTCATCTATCCATAGGCTGGAAACTTTGATCCTTCTTTCTATCCAATTTTCAAGCTCTATAAGATATAGTACTCTGTTTTCATATGGAGCAAGAAGATATGGAAAAAATTCTCAAATCACCCTTTTCTAACAATGACTATCTCGTGAAAGATATAGGTGAAGCCGCTTCACTCCTCTGCAAATCTGTAAAATTTCTCCGCCTTCAAAGAGAAGGATCATTCTACTGGTTTGTCTTTGAAAATAGGCAATTATGTGAACAAATTTCAGAGAAATACTGGTCGGGAGAACTTATGGTTAGCGCAAGAGTGTTTAATGATGCATTGAGAACGATCAAGGATAGATTATTTGCCCAAAAGTGATGTCTTATGGACAAAAAAGAAGCACGTGTCCTATCATCCTCAGTTGGAGATTTCGGATCAGACGAGAGTTTTTATTTGACTATGGAAGCAAAAACAATAACAATAGAATATGCTAGGCAAAAGTTAGGAGAGAGAGGCAGAAAAATGACTGACAAAGAAATAGAGAATCTTCTTACTACCTTACGATTTCTTTGTAACAAAGCTATTGATGGAGTTATAAATAATGAAAACTAAGGCACTTATTTATTGTAGGGTTTCTTCACCCAGACAAGTTAAGGAAGGAGATGGTTTAGGTAGCCAAGAGCAAAGATGTAGAAAATACGCAGAGAATGCAGGGTACAAAATTATAGGTGTTTTCAAAGAGAAAGGCTTAACGGGAGGTTTATTTGACAGACCTGCAATGAAGGAAGTTCTTAAGTGCTTAGAGGATAATGATATTAATGACTCCGAGGATAAAATTGTTGTAATCTTTGATGACCTTAAACGATTTGCAAGAGACACCGAGGTTCATTTTGCACTCAAAAGAGAGATTTATGGAAGAAATGGTAGGGTAGAAAGCCCAAATTTCCGTTTTGAAGACACTCCTGAAGGAAAGTTTGTAGAAACAGTAATGGCAGCAACCTCGGAACTTGAAAAGAATCAAAATAAAAGACAAGTTATACAAAAGATGAAGGCGAGACTCGAAAGAGGTTATTGGCCATTTTGCATGCCCAAAGGTCTTATAAATAAGAAAGACCCCATTCATGGAAAAATTCTTGTCAGGAGGGAGCCATATGCTACGATTTACAAGGAAGGAATTGAGAAATATAGAGATGGAATTTTGCCATCAATCTTAAATTTTCAAGCTTTTTGCAACGCAAAATACAAAGAGTATGAGATTACCCACATTATGTCATTTAGTACTGCTACAGCTACTCTAAAAGAGATTTTATATGCTGGGTATATCGAATATCCAAAGTGGAATGTTGTCCGTAGTAAGGGTCAACATGAGGGATTTATATCAATTGATACATATGAGATCGTGCAGGAAAGATTGCAAGGTCGTGCAAAGCCTTGGAGGAGAAAAGATTACAACCTAGATTTTCCTTTAAGACCTCACGTTTTGTGTGATAAGTGTGGCGTGCCTATGTCGGGTGCTTTCAACACAGGCAGGAAGGGACAGAGATACCCACATTACTACTGCAGAGGTAAAGGGTGTGAATACATTTGGAAAAGCATATCTAAGGAGAAGTTCGAGGATAAATTCGAAATATTATTGGCAAGAGTTAAGCCTGCCGACGATTTGATTGAATTGACACGGGATGTTCTACTCGTGGAATGGAATAATCGCCTTGATAAATACTCGCTCGTCAAAAGTACGTCACAAAATGAACTAATTGAAATCAAAGGGGAAATTGATGATCTTGTGGAAAGGGTACGCAAGACAAAGGATCAAACTCTTATTGATATCTATGAAGGAAAAATCAAAGAGCTGGCTGGAAGAAAAGAAGAACGGGAAAAGAATTTAAGACAGAATATTTACACCAACAAAGATTTTGGAACCGCATCAGAAAAAGTATTCAATACGTTGAAAAAGCCTTTGGAAATGTGGCAAAGTAACGATTATAACGATAAGAGAACTATTCTTTTTATGTATTTTGAAGACAAATTGCGATATGATTACTTTCAGGGATTTGGAACCGCTAATTTAGCTTATCCCCTCGAGCTAATCACGAAAAACCCCGACCTAAGTCGGGGTAGTGTGGAGATGTCGAGCAGTGAGCTCGAGTCCAAGAAACTATATTAAAAACGTCTACAAGCTTAGTTGATTATTTTAGAGTCGCGCTATTTTTTTCTAATCAACAAGAATTAATAGCGTCAAGGTTGATAAATACGATAAGGACAGAAACCAACTTTCCTTACTATTTCTCAACTGTGTTTGTGCTTATAAAATCCCGTTGAGAAAAGACTTTACAAACAAGACTTAAGCTTAAGCAGAATATGCAAAAGCTGGTTGTCTAGAAGACATTCCGAGCATATCACGAATTGCTCGTGCTTCTGCTAAGAGTGCCTCTCTGCTGGTATTAACAGCATTTATATTTCGATCATGTTTAACGACTTAAATCAAAGTCGGCTTGCGTTTTTTAATGTGCATTTCTCGTCGATGCAATGCATCCCCAAGACCAGTATTGTATCTAAATTTACCCATAAAGTCAAGTGCACAAATAGCCTCAAATCAGCCTTAAACACTTAATCTCTTGACAAGGCTATTCCCCATACCCTTTTTACCCCATTTCTTTTGAGAACTTTTGCCGCTTCAAGAAAAGTTGAGCCGGTGGTAAGAACATCATCGACAAGAAAGATATTGAGATACTTAGATGTTAGGATATTAGGCGCAATCGAAAATGCGTTGGTAATATTTTCTATTCTCTTTTTTCTCTCAAGTCCGACTTGAGAAGGAGTATTTTTTACCCTTATTAACATATCGACTGTTGGGACATTAAATTTTTTTGAAAGCCCAAGGGCTAATAATTTCGATTGATTGTATCCCCTTTTTCTCAATTTTGCCTTATAAAGAGGAATAGGAACTAAGGCCATTACAGGTTGTTCAATTGTTTTTATAAATAATTCTTTTTGAATAAGGCCTTCGTACATAAGATCAACTAAGATATTGCAAAGATCCGAGACAAATGGTTTGTACTTAAACTGATACACAAGTTTTTTAACAACTCCCTTATAAGAAATGCTTGTAAACGCTCCGTCGATTGCGTAGCGGGATTTACAAAAAGGATGCGTTAGGCCATCGATTGAGCCTCGATTGCAGACTAAACATATTTCGTATGGATTAAACGAGATGGTTGCAAAACAATCAGCGCATATATAATCACCTAATTTCTTGCAAGAAACACAGTGTTTCGGAAAAATAAAATCCAAAATCCCCACAAGCTGAGTGTAGCAAATATGAAAAGGTGGCGGAGAGGGTGAGATTCGAACTCACGAAGAACTTGCGTCCTTAATGGTTTTCAAGACCATCTCTTTCGTCCACTCAGACACCTCTCCATTTTAGCAATTAGTCTTTCGTCGCTGGTCTTTGGCAAAGGACTAAAGACAAACGGCTAATGACCAAAAATGCGGAGGAGACAGGATTCGAACCTGCGTGAGCCTTGCGGCTCAGGGATTTAGCAAACCCCCGCAATTGACCAGGCTATGCGACTCCTCCACGTGACTCATTATATCATTATCAATATAGCTTTTCTATACTCGGGGTTGACTTGTTTATCTATTGTATTATAAAGTAAATACATGGAAGAACACAAAGATTTACCTTCTTCATCCCACGAAGTAAAAACGCTTCTTTCCTGGACTTCTGCCGGCAGGCCGTTTAGAAAAAGAGGCAAACAATATTACTTAACCAGCATTTTAATAATGTTTCTTGTTGAAATAATTCTCTTTCTTTTTTCTCAGTATATGCTTATGCTTGTTGTTTTGTCTTTGGTTTTTGTAGCATTCGCCCTGGCGACAGTTCCTCCCCGTAATTTCGTATACAGATTAAGCTCTGAGGGCATTACGATTGAAGATCATTTTTTCTTATGGCAGGAGCTTTATGATTTTTATTTTAAAAAAAGAGAAGGAATTGAAGTGCTTCATATAAGAACTCATTCATTAATTCCCGGAGAGCTGACAATTACTTTAGGAGATATTAAAAAAGATCATATAAAATCAGTTCTTCTTCCTTATCTTCCTTACAGAGAAGTTATAAGATCTACTTTTATGGAAAAATCCGGAGACTGGCTTGCTAAAAATTTCCCCCTGGAAAAACCTTCACCCCGTGCGCAAACCGAGAAAGTTGCTTCATAGTCCGCGATAAGATAAAATACAAATGATTAGTCCTCGTAGCTTAATTGGATAAAGCGTCAGATTGCGGATCTGATGACTGTGAGTTCAAGTCTCACCGAGGACACAACGTCAAACGTGGCTGACGCAAAACTTGGAGGGTTCGCATAGTGGACAATTGCACGAGTTTCGAAAACTCGAGAGAGCAATCTCTACACAGGTTCGAATCCTGTACCCTCCGCCTTCGCTCGCCGAAGCGAGCTACGGCGGACAAAGTCCGCCAAGTAGATCGCGAAGGAGAACGTAATTAATGCAATACGTTTATTTCTTAATATGCTCTGATGGTAAGCCATATACAGGCTGTACGGATGATTTGAAAGATAGATTAAGAAGACATAATAAAGGTCCAAGTTCCGGCGACAAAAGATCGATTGCCAGTTAAGATAATTTCATTTTTTGCCTGCTCAAATAAATACACAGCATTTAATTTTGAAAAATATCTAAAATCGGGATCGGGAAGAGCTTTTATTAAAAAACATAAACTAGTAGAATAATTGGTCCTCGTAGTTCAATTGGATAGAGCGTCAGGTTCCGAACCTGAAGATTTGGGAGTTCGAGCCTCCCCGAGGACACCAAATATCTGCGTGGTTCCGCGTTTATGATCTGCGCAGTTCAGCGATTTATCTATGAGATTTGAATTTTCAGCAGGAGGAGTAGTTCTTAAAAAAACAGATGGCAAAGTTGAGATACTTGTATGTCAACATTCGCAGCATCATGGGTGGGTATTTCCAAAAGGATTGATTGACCCTTCGACAAGCTCAGGGCGAGCCGAAACGAAGGAGGAAGCTGCGCTGAGAGAGGTTAAAGAAGAAACGGGAATAAATGGTAAAATAATAAAATCCTTATCTCCTATTGAATACTGGTATAAATTAAATAATGAAAAAATTAAAAAAACAGTTTATTATTTTTTAATGGAATATGATTCCGGAGACACAAAAGTTCACGATTTTGAAATGGAAAATGTCGAATGGCTGCCAATGGATAAGGTTGAAGAAAGACTAACATACAAGTCGGACAAAGAGGTCTGGAAAGAAGCTGATAAATTAATTTCTAATTACTAATTACTAAACTTGGAGGGGTCGCATAGTGGCCTAGTGCGCACGCTTGGAAAGCGTGTATGCCGCAAGGTATCGGGGGTTCGAATCCCCCCCCCTCCGCCAGATACAATTCTGCATCTGGCTAAAAAACTTGACATCTGTGAAAAAAAGATTCAAACTATAAACAATGAAAATAGCTGCCCCATTCAATTTTCAATTTTCAATTTTCAATTTGAAATCAAAATTTAATTTTAAATTTTTAATTGTTTTGCTACTTGCTACTTGCTACTTAGTATTTAATACTTCCTCCGCTTCCGCTCAGACCAGTCCATATACTGTTCCTAACACTAACCCTGATGTTCCTAAAAATCTCCATACTTGGACGCAAAATGTGATGATTGAGGTAATGTCTGCTATGAGCTGCCAGCTTAGCGGTATTGACCCTACAGACCCAAAAGGCAAATGTTTAGGAGTTGATCAAAAAACCGGTAAAATTGGATACGTAGAGAATGGGGGCGGAGCGATTGGCGTTGCCGGACATATGATTGGCATGCTTTATACACCACCTCTCAATAGTGGGGATTATTTTAAATATCTTGCAGGCAATTTTGGCATTGCAAAATCAGCCGAGGCAGCATCCGGGTTTGAAGGATTAAAACCTGTTCAAAAAGTTTGGGTAGCATTTAGAAATGTTGTGTATCTTTTGTTTGTAGTTGTTTTTGTAGTAATTGGTCTTGCGATAATGCTAAGAATAAAAATAGATCCCCGAACTGTAATGACCATCCAAAACCAAATCCCCAAGATTATAGTGGGTTTGCTTTTGGTCACATTTTCCTTTGCAATCGCAGGCTTTCTAATTGATCTTATGTATGTTGTAATGTTTCTAAGCTACGAAATCATTGCTTCGGCAAATGTTACTGATGTTACCAAATTAAACCCCCTTAATCTGGCAGGACAAAGCGCTTTGCAAGCGGCAGGACTTATTAAAGACGGAGGAATATTTGGAATAGCAAATCATACCGCATGGTCTATAAAAGGCGCTATAGCCGACATTCTTCAAACTGATACTTGTGGAAGTATTCTGAGATGTTTCGTGGACAGACTCAATCCCGTAAAACTGTTCACCGATATACTTGATCCTAATCAAATAGGCAACCCTATAAATTACATGATAAATTTTATTAGCAATGTCTTTGCTGGTATTACATTTTACAGGATAGCTGGCTTACAGAATCCTGTTACAAGCGTTATCCCTCTTGTGCAAGAAGCGCTAGCGCTTGCTCAATCTAGCGTAAAGTTTGCTGTAGCAACGGGCGCAGCGGAACTCGTATATTCAGCTACCCAGTGGACACTTCGGGTTGGGCTTCCATGGTTTATTCCTTTTTTGATAATTATTATTGCTTTAACTTTTGCTCTATTTAGACTTTGGTTTACGCTTATTTTGGCATATGTTGGAATTCTTCTTGATGTAGTTTTTGCTCCCTTCTGGATTGTTGGCGCTCTTCTTCCCGGAAGTCCGATTGGATTTAGCGCGTGGCTAAGAAGCATTATTGCCAATCTGGCTGCTTTCCCGGCAGCTATTGTTATGCTTCTTTTGGCAAAAGTCTTTATTGATGGTTTTGGAACAAGCAGATCTCCAGACGATTTTGTCCCTCCTCTTATAGGTGTGCCTTCGGGTACAGATGTGCTTGGTAATTTTATTGGACTCGGAATTCTTCTTATGACACCAGGTGTTGTTGCCATGATAAAAGCGGCCATCAAGGCGCCAAGCATACCTGCAGGAGGGCCTATTGGCGCGGCAATTGGAGTTGGAGGCGGAGTACTTACCGGACCGGCTGGAGCGCTTAAACAAGGCTTTGCCCTATCTTTTGGTCAATTTGCAGCCTCAAAGTTTGGCCTGGGAGGAGCTCCGAAAAATGTACCAGGATCTCCTAGGGGTAATAAATAAAAAGAAACCTCTTATGTCCTGTTGCTTATTATTTTCCCTTGGCAGTTCTGCTGGCAAATTCAATAGCCATTATAATAAATAAAAGCTGTAAATATGTTCTTGCAAAATCCATGCCTGCATGAAAAACTGTCCCCCCTATTTTCCACCTGAATTCTTCTAATTTATCCATACTAATTAAAGAGTTCTGAGAAAGAAATTTTGTAAAACTATATAAATCTGTTTCGTCCCAAGACATTGCTCCCATGCCTTTATGTTTTTGAGCATAAGAAGAGTCTCCGGTCATTCCTACCAATGTGCCTATTCCCAATGGCAATCTTGCCATGGCATCTTTTTTGTACATGTCTACTATGCCCTTCGCTAGAGGATAGATAATTTTCATAGCAAGATCTGAGTCAACATTAGACATTGCTTCTTTAATCTTAGCCAAATGTACAATTATTGGCTCCACACTTTGTGCTGTACCAATACCATTCAAGAGATTTATTAACTCTGTTGATCCATTCGCAGCTGATGCAAAATCGTTAATCTTTCGAGACATTCCCCTGCCTCCGCTTTTAATAAAGTCAAACTCCCCAAAGGGAATATCGTCAAAACCTACTACAAAAGGAAATGGAGTATCTGTGTCTGGATCGCCTGTAACTGAGGGATACTTCAAAAGCACATCTTTAAAAAATTTAAAATCACCTTCTGCTGCTTTCTCACGGATCTTGTCAACATACTTTTTTACATTTTCTCTTCGCGATTCATCCGTTATTAGACCAAAATTTAGCATTTCCTCGTTCGGATCTTGAGATATAAGTTTCCTTGAAGATACAAAATCTTCTTGAACAATCATCAAATCCCTCTCAACAACACTAAGCGCCCCTTTAGCAAAGTGCTCATTAATCCCAAGAGCTTCAGCTAAAAACCTTATTCGTTGACCAGGGTTTTTATTGTTCTCGCGTTCCTTATTTTCCCATTGCCACATCACACGAAGCGGATTGGTTCTCAACGCATTTTTCCACATATCCAATCTCTTCTCTGATATAAGGTGCTCTTTAATCTCCTTTGATCTTGCTTTTACCGCCTTTTCAAAATCAACACTTAATTTCTCGCTTGACTCAATCTCCCTATCTGTTTTACCAACAAACTCCGGTCTCCTCCTGACTTCGCGTTTAATCTCATCCATTACGTCTCCCTCCACTCTTGCCTCAAGAACTCCAATTCCGGACCGTTTCAAACGATTTTCAAAGTGCTCCGGTGTCTCACCCTCCAGCCTTTCAAACGATACTCTTT
>MFNZ01000016.1:0-6103 GCA_001782195.1 Candidatus Levybacteria bacterium RIFCSPHIGHO2_02_FULL_37_13 | reverse complement strand
CCGCCGGTCCTGAAAAAGTTGATCTGATCTATCACCCGTTGATCTTCCGGCTTAAATTGAGATCTGTTTTTAAGAGCGGCTTCAAGTGCCGCTTTGCTCCCAAACTTTCTTTTATCTCCGGTTAAAAAAAAGTACAAAATGGCTCTGTCTTCAAGTCCAATTCCGAATTTTTCAATAAGATGCTCTAAAGGATCAAGAAACTTACCAACTGCTTCGCCATAAATACTGGCGGATCGATGAGCGCCAACGCTTGCATCTGACAATGCTGTTTCTTCAGGGAGTCTTGCTTCAGCAGCAATTTCCGGAAATCTAAGAGACAAAACGCCAAAACCCCTAGCTAAAACAATCGCGCTTTGAATCCTCCATGGTTCCGGATTCCTCAATATATTTCCGTTCTTATCTTTCACAACTCCTTGACTAATCGCATTTGTCAGCTGTTCATGCACCATATCTTCCAGATCGCTACCTGGACGACCTTCTCTTTTGAAATTCCACTCAAGCTTTTCGTATGGAAGCTGCCCGTTATTATCTGCTTTTATTTGCTGGAATCCTTGTTCAAAAAAATGCAGAGCTGATTCAACCAAAGGATCTTTAAAAATAAGATCTGTATATTCATCCTTGTATGTTCCCGCAGCCCGAGCAAATTCCTGAATATTTCCTCCACCGGATGCACCCCAATTAGCATCGTGCAGAATTGCCCTGATCTCTTTCCGTGCGGAAAATTCACGGGTTAGGCTCTCATCACCTAGCTCCTTTATATTTTGAATAAATTCTGCCCATTTCCCTTGTTCGTCAAAACTAAAAGCTTCTCTAAATTGTATGCCTGGAGAAGAATCAGGTCCTGCAAAAATTTGCTCAAAAATTCGCTCTCTTTCCGCAGGATTTCTTTTAATAAATTCCAGATCTCTTGAATTAAAATATCTTCCCTGTGAATTTCTTATTTCAGTATCCAGTCGTCTCTGTCCCTGGATAAGATCTGCGATTCTTTGTTTTGCTAATTCTAATTGAACTTGTTGATCCTGAGGCAAATCTAGCTTAAGAATCTCTTCTATTCGTCTAGTTACTACATCTAAATCATAACGGTCATGCCCTACTATATCGCCATAATGATTTATCTGTCCCAACTGCTGCAATAGAGCCGCATTTGTGATTCCAGTTGTATCAACTTGCATACGGGCTCTATTTTTCTCTGGCATCCCCTCCTCGCCAGCTTCTCTTCTTCTTTGCGCTACCAATTTTTGCTCTGGTGTTTGCTCGATTTTTTCCTCAGTTTGTCTCTGAAAACGTTCTTTCGTTTCAGGACTAAATAAGTAATCTGCAGCTTGCTCAAATGGAGTCCTTTCCGATTCAGGCGTATAACCCAAATTTATAAGCATATTTACTGTCTGTAGCTCATCTCCTACTAACTGTTGTCCTTTGTAATGCTCCATCCATGCTTTGCGAGCTTCGTCCGGAGAAACTCTTTTCTTTTTTTCTTTTTTTGATTTATCTTTGGATTCCGATTCTCCTAACATTTTCCTTAACATTTCCTTCTTTAACTTTTCGCCGGATTCCATTTCTCCAGACATTTTCCTTAAAATTTCATCAAATCTCGCCTTATATTCAGGGGAACCAACTTGAGGTCCTTGGGGCACAATATCTGTAGAAAGCGTTCTTTTTCCTGGACGTACGCCCTCGGGTGATTTTTGAGGTCCCGGACCACTCTTTCCTAAAATCTCTCCGCTTCCATTTCCTGGCTCTGCCATAAAAATTTCTCCTTCTATTCCCAGTTTAGGAGGAAAAGAACGGCTTGTCAATTTTTCTGCTCCACTTGAAGGGTAACTCATTTGCTCTTTCATACAACCGCATCTTACCCTTAAAGCCTGTAGCGAGCTTGATATTGAGATTACAAGAAGATTACAGTACCTTTACATTAGAAAGTAGTTGATGGAAAATAGAGAGTAGTAATAGAAAATAGAAATATGGAAAATGGAAAAACAACCATAAAAACATTTAAAGATTTGCATGTATACCAGAATCTTTATAAAGCTATGCTTATTGTATTAACAAAGATAATTCCAACTCTTCCAAAAGAAGAGCGATACGATCTTGTAGATCAAATGAGAAGAGCCTGTAAAGCAGGACCAGCTTTAATTGCAGAAGGATTTGCTAAAAGATATCAAAAGAAAAATTGGGAGAAATATATTAATGATACAATTGGCGAAAGCAATGAAATGATCCACCATCTTTCTATTTGCTTAGATGTTTATTTTAGATATATTGACTCAACCACTTGCAATGAAGCTATTAATCTATATAATATTGTTTGCAAGCAGCTAACAAGCCTTAAAAATAGCTGGAAGAATTATCATGAGAATGATTAAAAATAACTACTTTCTAGTTTCCAATTTCTATTACCAGTTTCCAATTTCTAAAAACCATTTTCTACATAAATTATGATAGAACCTACACACTTTGAGTCCCTATATCCACCAAATACTCGCGAAAACGAGATTACCAAGATTATCTCTTTTATCAAAGAGGGCAGTTCGTGTCAGATAATTGGGCTTTCAGGAGGAGGAAGATCCAATCTTTTGGGGCTTTTGACATACAACCGAAATGTGCGCATAAAACATCTGGGAGAAAACGAGAAATGGTTTCATTTTGTGTTATCTAATTTTGCTGAGGTTAGAAAAAAATCTTTGTTTGACGTAACTAAATTCTTATTCTTAAACCTTGTTGACTCGCTAAGAGAAAGAGATATGCAGGAAGAGCATCAAAAAGCTTTAGCGATATTTAAAGAAAGCCTTAATCTTAACGACGAATTAGTCCTGTTTCAGGGTCTAAAACGGGTTATTGATCTCTTGGCAATCGAAAAAGAACTAACAGTTGTTTTTCTTTTTGACCGGTTCGAAGACTATATCCCAACAGTTACTCCTGAGTTTTTTACTAACTTAAGAGTTCTAAGAGACAGAGCTAAATATCGTTTTTCTGTTGTTTTTTCCCTTCACAAGCCCTTAGAAGACTTAATCGGGCAAGATTTGCTTTTGGATTTCTACCAATTTGTAGCAGGCCATATTGTTTATCTGTCCCTTTCTGACAAGATAGGGGTTGATTTTAGAATTTCTTATATACAAAAAGCAAGCGGAAAAACACTCGATAAAAAACTTATAGATGCAATTATTAGCCAAACTGCCGGACAGCCTAATCTTACAAGGCTGGCTGTTGAGGCAGCGCTTGAACGTGATTCCATTAATGTCATCCTGAATTCTGGGGGTGTCATGCCGAATTCATTTCGGCATCTCAATACCCTCAAGAACAAGACCCTGAAACAAGTCCAGGGTGACAATAATAAACGAGTTCAGCATGACAAGGAGAGGTCGCTTTCAAAATTCCTGCTTGAGCAAAAACCGATAAAAGCAGCGCTTCTTGATATCTGGAAATCCCTAAGCCCAGAAGAACAAAGCTTATTAGTTCATAGTTCAGAGTTCATAGTTCAGAGTTCAAACTCCTATCTTGAAAACGTAGGGCTTTTAAAGAATGGAAAAATAACTATTCCTCTTTTTGCGCAATTTTTAAAACAATTTAACAAACAATCATCCAATATTACATTTGACCTAAATACTCTCTCTGACTCGCTTACTTCTTCTGAGCACAAACTTATAACGTTTCTTATGCACAATAGCGGCAAGATTATAGAAAGAGAAGAAATAATAAATGCTGTTTGGACAGATAACAAATCAAGCGCAGGAGTAACAGATCAGGCTCTGGATCAATTAATTTTTAGATTAAGAAAGAAAATCGAAGACGACCCGAATAATCCAACACATTTGCAGACAGTGAAGGGTCGCGGCTTCCGGTTTACTCCGTAAACACACTAATAACCACTAAAACCAACACTAAAAGCCACTAAAAACTAGACTTTCGTGGTGCTTAGTGATAGTATTCGTGGTGCTTAGTGTTTATGGTGATAGGCATATTGGGCGGTAGTTTTGATCCGCCGCATATTGGACATTATTTTGTAATACAGCAGATTTTAGAGCTTCGGAAAGAAATCGACAAAATCTTACTTGTCCCTGCATATCAACACCAATGGAAACCTGCTTTTGCTTCCGTTGAAGATAGAAAGAATATGCTGCAGCATTTTACAGGCAATCGCGTTGAGATTTCAGATATTGAAACTCAAAGAAAAGGCATAAGTTACACAATAGATACCATTAAACAACTAAAAACCCAAACAGAAGCAGAGCTTTACTGGATCGTTGGCTCAGATATTGTATACGAATTTGAAAGATGGGAGAAAAAAGACGAACTTATTAAAGAAGCCCGTTTCTTAGTCTTTCCCAGAGACCCTTACCACTTGCCTAAAAAACTACCTTTTGGATTTGAATGCGTACAAGACAAAAATCTGATTACAACGAATATTTCCTCAACAATAGTAAGACAAAGGGTAAAGGAAAAAAAAGATATCTCATACCTTGTACCGGAAAAGGTGGAGAAATATATAATAGAACACGGATTATATTCATAAAATATCTAAATTCTAATATCTAATGACTAATCAAATCCCAATGACAAAATGACCAAAAATTCAGACATTAGATATTTGGATATTAGGCATTAATTAGAAATTAGGAATTAGTCATTAGAAATTTAAATATGTTTCAAATCAATCCAGTCACTGAAAAGAAAAGAATTACTTCCTTTATCAACTCTGTTCTAAAAAAACAGAGCTTCGATAAGGTTATTATCGGCTTGTCTGGCGGGATTGACTCAGCAACCTCCTTTTATCTTCTAAAAGAAGTTGTCCCACCGGAAAATATTTTTATCGCGCATCTTTATTACCAAAATTCTCAATTTCACGAGATCGATCCTATTTTAAAAGAAGCAAAGATTCCAAAAGATAATATCTATGAACTCAATATAGATCCGCTTGTTAAATCGATCCAGAAAGTATATCCTTCGAGCGAAGTCTCGCCGAAGGCGGACAAGTCGAGAAGCAACAATGAAACAATGCAGCAATTTAACAATGATAGTTCTCGACAGGCTCGAACAATAAACTCTAAAACAACTCATCTTAACAAAATAAGAATAGGCAATATCTCAGCCCGGGTTAGAATGATTCTTCTTTATGATCTTGCAAAAAAACATAACGCCTTAGTTTGCGGAACAGAAAACAAAACTGAACATTTGCTTGGATACTTCACCAGATTTGGAGATGAAGCATCGGATTTTGAACCCATACAACATTTGTATAAAACGCAAATTTTTCAATTGGCAAGTTTCCTTGGAATACCAAAAAGCATAATCGACAAAACACCAACAGCAGGTCTTTGGCCCGGACAAACCGATGAGAAAGAATTTGGCTTTACATACAAAGAAGCAGACCAAGTATTGTTTTATTATTACGACAAAAAGGTAAAACTGAAAGAGATTGTAGGTATGGGATTTAAGAATGCTGAGAAGATTATTGATTTCTCGCTTAAGAATGCCTACAAACACAGCGCCCCATACATACTAGACGGTAGATGATAGAAAGTAGAAAATAGTTATTTGAAAGTAGGGGTTAGAATATAGACTAGAATGTCTTCCAGTTATTTCTTAAATTTGTTAATTTACCACCAAGAAACAGATATCTTTTAATAAGCGCTTCGCAAAAATCTTTATTCCAGAAATTTAAGTCTTTTGCCATACTTATATGTACCTCCATTTCATTGCAAGAACCTATTGATGAATCAAGATGTAACTTAAACTGCTTGTCAAATCTTCGTTTTGCCCAACCCTCTGCTATATTTGCAGGAACTGACTTTGATGCTTTTCTCAGCTGTAGGCCAAGATCATTTCTTTCAAATATGGGAAGTTTGTTAACATTCTTGTTGACAATAATAGCTAACTCATATGCTTCTTGATAAACCTCAAGGTCTCTAAAGCTTTTAATCACAATTTTATTATGAACTTTCCACCTTCCATCTTCAATCTTCAAAATACTATCTTCTACCCTCTATTTTCTATCGTCTAATCATGCTCTTGCTGAATAAGTTACGAAACATTTTAGACATTTCGTAACTATGGATCATTACGCCAAGGCTTACCCAATCTTTAGTAGAATTAAAGGACTTGAGGA
>MFNZ01000015.1 GCA_001782195.1 Candidatus Levybacteria bacterium RIFCSPHIGHO2_02_FULL_37_13 | reverse complement strand
TTTTTAAAGGTCTATTTTTAGGTTTCAAAAGAATAATCCGCTGCCACCCTTTTGCAAAAGGGGGCTTGGATCCTGTAAAATAGTAAATAATATGAGTAATTCTGGGGTTATGAGCGATTCATTGGGAAAGGTTGGAGATCTTGGGAAACAGGTTGGCAAGGGTATTGGCGATGAAGCGGCAAGGGTTGAGAAAACTACAAGACAGCAGGTGGGATTAGAAAGTCAGGAAGTGATTGATAGCAAAAACGCAAATAATGTTCAAGACCAAGTTCCAAATATTCCTTCCAGCAATGACACTTTAGAAGTTGTTAAAAAAATGTATGAAGCATCGGATGCTAAAACAAATGTTCCATCGGATAAGATTATTTCAAGAGTTATAGAAGAAAATCCTAAAAAAACACCACAAGAAATACAAAAACTAGCAATAACAAGACAACAGCTTTTCCAACAACAGCATAATAGCACTTATTTCGACCCTACATTTAACCGTCCTTCGGGACAGGAAGAAAGACCGGCTGAAAAACTGAATAAAGAAAAACAAGAAGAAAAACAAATGGAAGCATTAAAGCAGGAAGAAGAAAAGAAGAAAGAGCTTCCGCGTTCGGTTAAACAGGGAACAAATGAAAACGATCCGGGAATGGCGGGATAATATGCTAAGACTATATAATACTCTCACTCGTACAATAGAAGATTTTAAGCCGATCAATCCACCAAATGTTGGCATCTACACTTGTGGTCCAACAGTTTATCGGGAAGTACATATTGGGAACTTCAGAACTTATTTGATGGCGGATTACTTAAGAAGAACTCTTGAATACAATGGATTCGAGGTGACTCATATTAGAAATATTACAGATGTCGGACACATGAGGCGATTAGATCAGGAAAATCGCGAAGCAATAGATCCGGTTATTGAAGAGGCTCTCAAAGTTGGAAAAACTCCTCAGGATATCGCGAAACATTATACGGATCTTTACCTTAAAGACGAAGAAAAACTAAATATTAAAAAAGCAGCAAAGTACCCTAAGGCATCGGAGCATGTAAAGGAAATGATTGGGATCATTAAAATTTTGTTAAAGAAAGGTTTGGCATACGAAACAGATGGGACAGTATACTTTGATGTTAAAAAGTTTAAAGATTATGGAAAATTGTCCGGAAATACTTTGGAAAGAATGGACAAGCTGCTAAAAGCGGTTCGCATTTCTGTTGAAACAGACAAAAAGGACAGTGTTGATTTTGCATTATGGAAAAAGGCCGAAAGTGATAGGCTTATGAAATGGGATAGTCCCTTCGGAGTTGGATTTCCCGGATGGCATATAGAATGTTCTGCTATGAGCATAAAATATTTAGGAGATACTTTTGATATTCATACCGGAGGAGAGGATTTGATTTTTCCTCATCATGAAGATGAAATTGCTCAAAGCGAGGGAGCATCGGGTCAACATTTTGTTAACTATTGGTTGCATGGCGGATATTTGTTGGTAGATAGCGAAAAAATGTCAAGGTCTAAAGGAAATGTTTATACAATATCGGATCTTGAGAATAAAGGGTATGAGCCGTTGGCATTCCGTTACTTAACCTTTATGACTCATTACCGGACAAAAATGAATTTTACCTATCATGCTTTGCATGGAGCTCAAACAGCTTTAAATAGGCTTCGTGCAGATGTTAAAAATTTTGATAAACCAAAAATTGGCTGTGCGGAATTTGAACAAAGATTTTTAAAAGCCATAAATAACGACTTGAATATGCCGGAAGCTTTGGGCATTGTTTGGGAGTTGGTAAGGTCGGATTATCCAAGTTCTGCTAAAGCTGAAAGTTTGCTTAAATTTGACAACGTTCTCGGTTTAGACCTCTTTCAAAGTCAAGTTGGAAGCCGGAAGTTACAAGTTCCACAGAACGTTATGGAGATGGTGAGGGAAAGAGAAGAGTTAAGGCGCCAAAAACGGTATCATTTGGCAGATCAATTACGCAATAAAATTAAAAAAATGGGATATAATGCGATAGATAAAGGAAAAGGGACGGAGATAAAAAAGATTTAAATGGAAATAATTCCAATAATTTTAACTATTGCTGGATTATCTTTGTTTGAGATAATAACCAGCGTTGATAATGCGATCATAAACGCCGAAGTCCTTTCCACCATGCAAAAAAAAGCAAGGAAATGGTTTTTGTTATGGGGACTTCTGATTGCTGTTTTTGTAGTGCGTGGATTTTTACCTCTTTTGATTGTCTGGCTTTCAGCTCCATCTATTGGGCCGGTTAATGCGTTTATAGCGACGTTTAGCAATAATCCTACTGTTTTGGAAGCGATAGAACGTTCATCCCCAATGCTTCTTATTGGCGGAGGCACATTTATGGTATTTTTATTTTTCCATTGGCTGTTTGTTGAGCCTAAAAGTTATGGACTGAGGGGTGAGCGATTTTTTCATGCCCAGTCCGCATGGTTTTACGCGGTTGTGTCTGTTCTTTTAACAATAATAGTTTGGTTCGCGCTTAGGGAACATACGCTTATGGCGTTTGGGGCTGTCGTTGGGTCTACAGCTTTTTTTATAACGCATGGATTTAAACAAAATGCCGAACAGCAAGAAAAAGAACTAATGCAAAAAGGCCGATCAGATATTGCTAAAATATTTTATTTAGAAGCAATTGACGCGACGTTTTCTATAGATGGCGTATTGGGCGCGTTTGCTTTTACATTATCGGTTCCTCTAATACTTCTTGGTAATGGAATAGGCGCAATAGTTCTTCGTCAATTAACAATAAGAAATATAGAAAACATAAAGAAGTATAAATATTTAAAAAACGGAGCAATGTATGCAGTGCTAATCTTGGGAGCAATTATGCTTTTGGATAGTTTTGGGTTTCATATACCAAGTTGGGTTTCTCCAATCCTGACGTTTGGAGTCGTTGGATACTTCTTTCTCCTTTCGAAAAGAGAACTGAATAAGGAGTCTTAAAAAAGGGTATTGCAATATAGGAAAAAAGTTAGTAATCTAAATATACCACTCGCTTTTATAAGACTTTGTGATAGTTCTTAAAGGCTCGGGTATTATAATATGGCTGTTAAAAAAAAGAAAGCAACGCAAAAAACCAAGAAGGCAGTTGCTAAAAAACATACTTTCCATAAAGCTGTAGATAAGAAAGCCGAAGATGTTGCTGTTACGCCACCGGACATGGAAAGTGTAGGGGGTTCTGTTGTTATTCCTTCGGGTGTAATGCAGGATATCCCCAAAGTTGAGTCTCAATCCGAACCGGAATTATCAAAGGTCGAGCCGTCAGCGCCTGTGTCTCAGCCTCCGCTCCAGCCTACGCCGCAAGCAGCAAACACCTTGGTGTCTCAACCTGAATCAGCGGGAAATATCGTTCCGAGCGTAGAGCCTATTTCTACTAAAGATCCGCTTGCTGTAAATGATGTGGTAAAAGACAAGCCGGAACAGGAGCAGATAGATCGGCCTAAAAAAAAGAATTTATGGATAATTATTGCGATTATAATTGTTGTTTCAATAGGCGGAGTCTTGTGGTATTTTAGGGAAAGCGCTATGAAACAAATTTCAACAAAAGTTGAAATAACGCCTACTCCCGCTCCTTCAAGAATTAGCCCTACCCCCGCTGCAAGCGATTCCGCCAAACTCATAGTAGACTATTCCAAATACAAAATAAAAGTTTTAAACGGCAGTGGTATTGGAGGAGCGGCGGCAAAGGGCAAAGAGATTCTTGAGAACGGAAAATTTATCGTAGAAGAAATTGGCAATGCCCAAAGCTCTGATTTTGATCTGACAATTATTCAGGCGAAGAAAGGTGTTGATAAAGCCTTTTTAGATAATCTAAAAAGTGTTCTTGGAGAAACTTATCTGCTTGGTTCCGGCGAGAAGTTGGAAGATTCGGAAACGGTAGACGTTGTTATTATTATCGGAAGCGGCAAAAAACAACTATAGCCCATGGATGATCCAAGAAAATTGTCCGATGAATATTGGAAGAAAAAATTAACCCCACAGCAATACGAGGTTCTTCGCAATAAAGGAACAGAAACTCCATTTACCGGCAAGTTTTACAAAAACTTCGAGAGCGGGATGTATGAATGCGCGGCGTGCGGTAATCCGCTTTTTTCATCAGAGACGAAATTTGACAGCGATTGCGGCTGGCCGAGTTTTGATGGAACTCTAGAAGGGAATGTCGAATTTAAAGATGATAATAGTCTTGGCATGCAAAGAACTGAAGTTGTCTGCAAAAACTGTGGCGGCCACTTAGGTCATGTGTTTGATGACACGTCTCGCAAAGCCGTCTTCGGCGACGCGGGCGACCCAAAAGAAACAACCGGCAAACGCTTCTGCATCAACTCTATCTCCCTCAACTTTAAACCCAAGAAGTATTAACGTGTCATCCTGAACTTGTTTCAGGATCTTTTCTTTCTTGTACTTTTTCCCGCAAAAAGTACCAAAAGCTCTTTGCGAGTGAAAGTCGAGCTATTTTTATTCGCTCACTTATCGGGTGATTTCACCCCCTCCTCAACAAGTTTGTGAGGAATCCCCCTGATGCGTTCACTCACAAAAACTTAACGCTCTTTGTTTCAGTCGCAAAAAACGAGGCAGAAACGTTCTACGGGGTGAATTTTACAGCGTTAATCACTGTAATCAATTCGCTTTTTTCAGACGCAGTCAGGTTTCTCGTCCCCATGTCCTTGTACTTAATCGAAATCCATGTAAGGCCAGCAAGGGCTTTTTTAAACGTGCCGAAAATCTCAGCATTCTGATTGTTGATGGTCCATAGCTCCATGGATACTTGATCGTCAGAGTAAAATTCGGTATTGCCGCAAGCAGGGCTAGGACTTCCGCAGACAGGTCCTCTTCCTAAGTTACTGATGTGAACCGTGAATAGTTCCGAGCGTAACTCTAGGGAATAATCTCCGGGGTAACAGATCCAATTATCCGGCACCTGAATTGTAATGCCCAATTTGCTACCTATGCAAAGAACGGGTTCTCCTGGTTGAATTATGTCGGGCGATATTGAAGTTGGTTGTTGGTTTACGGTTTGATTTTGTTTTACTCCCAAGAAATATCCTCCAACTCCTGAGATTGTCATCAATGCAATTGCTCTCACAATAAGAATAAATGTTTCTGAAGAGTTGTGAGAAGTTGGGATTGGGGATTGTGTTGGTTGGTTGTCCATGGTTTTAGTATTCAGGATTTGTTAACGAAAGTCAAGAAACAATTAACTTTTTATTCTTCGAGCGAACGAAGTGAGTCGAGAAGTTAACAATGTAACAATTGAGCAATAAAACAATAGTCTTAGTTCTCGACAAGCTCGAACAATAATCTACGATAAGAGATTCTGGACAAGCCAGAATGACGAAAGGAGGGTTTAATATATCTCAAACTTCTCCAGAAGTTTTTGGTTGCCTTCGATTTGATAGCGGAGAAGATCTGAATAGAGTCCTTTACGACGTGCTAGTTCTTGAGGATTTCCACTATCAGCAATTATTCCATTATCAATTGCTATTATTTTATCTACATTTTGAATGGTTGAAAATCTGTGCGCAATAATAATTACCAATTTGTTTTTCATTAAGTTTGCAAGCGCGTCCTGTACTTCTTTTTCGCTCCTTGCATCCAAAGAAGACATTGCTTCGTCAAGAATAAGAATAGGGGAGTTTTTAAGGATTGCTCTTGCGATCTGAATTCTTTGTTTTTGTCCGCCGGAAAGCCTTACGCCCCGTTCTCCAACTTGCGATTCGATTCCATTGGGAAATTTTTGCACAAAGTCATACGCATTGGCGAGTTTTAACGCCTCTATAATATTATTATCCGTTGCCTCTATGTTTCCATACGCTACATTTTCTCTAACTGTTGCAGAAAACAATTCATTCTCCTGAAAAACAAGAGAAATATTATTTCGAACATACGCATGAGACAGGTCTTTATAGTTTTTATCTTTAATATAAATATCGCCAAATGTAGGATCGTAAAACTTTAATATTAAATTTATGACAGTTGTTTTACCGGCACCGCTTGGCCCAACTAAAGCGATTTTCTCGTTTCTATTTATTTTAAAAGATACATTATCCAAAACAGTCCCAGATTTTTCGTAATGGAATGTAACGTTTTTAAATTCTATGTTAGGATGTTCCGCCTTTAGCGTTTGGCTGAGTTTTCCATAATCTTCTTTTGAGGAAAGAGCTAAGATACCAAAATATTCTTTTGACCCGCTTTCTGCCATTTGCACTTGGGTTAGAATAAACGACATCGCAAACAAAGGAAGCCTGGCCTGGTTAACAAGCTGCAGAATAAGCACCATTTCTCCAATTGTTAGATTGCCGGAAAAAGTATTGTAGAAAACAATGATGTTAATCGCAAAAAGAATAGCGTGTAAAGAAAGACCTCTGAAAAAATCGAATAAGTGAAATGTTTTACTTTGGTAAGCATAGATCTTGTTAATCTCGGAAAGATTTTTAGATACGGTTGAATGTTCATTTTTCTCCGCGACAAAACTTTTAACTAATTTTATATTTGAAATGACTTCCTGAATTCTTCCTCTTGTAAAATCTTCTATTTTATTTTTTTTAACTTCTTCTTTGCCCCATTTTACTGTTGAGTAATAACTTAGCGTTAAATAAATAGGGAAGAGCATAAATGTAAAAAATGCGATTGGAGCGTTAAAGTAGAAAAGAACCAATATTGTAAACAAACTCTGCAAAAGTGTTGGCAAAATAAAATTGCTTGATGTATTTAAAAATCCCTGAATAGATACAATGCCGCGATTAAGCTGGTTGACTATTTTCCCGGAAACTTCGGAGTCAAAGTAACTTTGAGAAAGAGTTAAGACTTTATCGTAAAACTTTTCTGTTAAAAATTTCCGGATTCTTCCTGAAAAATGGTCTCCGATGCGTGCGCTTATTACTGTTATGGTAAGGCTTGCTAAATTCATGCTAAAAGCAAGGATTACCAGAAATATAAGCCTATTGATATCTCCGCCTTTGTTTTGTACCTTTGCGACAATTTCATCAACAATAAATTTGGAAAGAATAGGAGAAACTAATGCTAAAGCAGAGGAAAATAAAATAAGAAGAGCCAAAATCCAGACAAGACGATGAAGCGGTTTTGAAATCCTGATAATATTTGCAATATTCCGCATACTGTTTTATATTTATTATACAACATTACATAAAAAGCTAGAAGGAATATTGATGGCGATTATTGGGGTTGAATACCATTTTGTGTTTTGTACTCCGTAATCTTTCTTCTTACTTCTTGTAAACTTATCTCCCCAAAATTTCTAATTTTAAGTAATTCTTCATCGCTAGCATTATCTAAGCCTCCAACTGTAGAAAACGGATGAAGTTTATCTGGATTTTCCTCTTTGTATCTACGAGAAGCAGTATAGAATTTAATTGAATTGCGTGTTCTTGGGGAAAGTCCTAATGCATCAAATGGGTCGTCAAGACTTTTTATTGGAGAAATGTCTGGCACATCGTATTTCTCAAGTGCCTCTCTTGTAGTTCTTTCTATTGAAATAAGAATTTGCTCTTGTCTGCTGACAATATTTTGTTGTTCAATATTGCCATTTTCAACGGCCTTTTTTCTATTCGACCGCAATACTTCACGAGCAGCGTTAAAACCTCTTTCTAACACAGTGGGCGTATTGTATCATAAGTCTCATTTTCATCACAAATTTTGAACTGGATTACAAGTATTTACAAATGTTGTATAGTATAATACAATGACTATACAGAATCTTATTTGGGATGAATGGAATGTAGGCCATATTGCTCGACATAATGTTAAACCAGAAGAGGTCGAGGAGGTTTGCGGATCTAGAAAAATATTTACTTCGAAAGTTCGTGGTCAAAAGAAACGAATTATTGGGCGGACTTTGTCTGGAAGATATTTAGCAATATTTTTAGCAGATAAAGGTGAAAATGATTATTATATAGTTACAGCTCGTGATATTACAGTGAAAGAAAAGAAATACTATAAAAGGAGATTCAAATGAGAAAAAAATTATTACCAATTCCTACATTTAAAACCATCCCTGAAGAAGCTGATTTTTGGGATACCCATGATTCTACCGATTATGCATGGGAAGAAGTAAAAAACATAAAGTTCTCAAAAAATCTAAAGTCTATCTATACATCAAATGTATTGCCCATTAGGTTAGATGAGAAAATTAAAAAAGCAATTGAAAAAGTTGCGAAGAAAAAAGGAATTAAATCCTCGGATGCTGCAAGTATTCTTATTCAAGAACGCCTTATGCAGTTAAAAGTAGTTTAATTATTACTTAGGGTTTTTTGAGAGAGTTTAGTTGGGATTTTAATTGCGTTTCGTTTTCCGTGCCATAACTTATTAGAGCCAAATCGTTGTCTTTAATTTTTTCAAATAGCAATTTATCGTTTTTTACATCGTTAAGATAAAATTTGAGGGTTGAATTTTTGGTCATACAAAAAGTTTCTTTGGTTCCTGTAATTATACAATCTTTGTCCAGTTTCATAGGAAGAGTCATAAAAAAATCCATCCACGTTTTGCCGTCTTTTTTGACATGCACCATTGACGGATCGGAAGCTTCTATATATACATCTTTCGAAAGATTGTGATACATAGAATTAGTAAAAATTCTCTTCGTTCCATTTATGTAAATTGCAAATTTGGCCTTATAATCAACAGATTTTTCAACTTTCAAAGTAGGGGCGGGTGTTTGGGAAACGGAGATTTTTGCAGGCTCGGCAGTTTGATTTATATAGAATACTTTGATCAGCAATAAAACTATAGCTATTAAAAACCCTGCCGCTATTAATCCATATGTTCTTTTCATAATTCTAAAGCTTGTTCGGATTTACTCGGATTATTTTATCATCATTAGCGTTTGGATTACCTCTGCCATCGCGGTTGGATGTTGTAATATAAAGCATATTGTCCGGACCAACAATAACTTCTCTAATCCTGCCCAGTTCATTTTTAAAGTGGGTTTTTAATTCACTTGCCTGACCATTTTTAATAACCGTTTCATACAGCGCTTGGCCTCTGAGTCCTGCGAAAAATATTGACCTATTTAAGTAAGCAGCGCCAGCAGGCGCCCAGGTATCACTGCCACTGTGTAAAAGGGGAGACTCTAATCCAGCTTGTTTTTGGTCACCTCTAATAGTTGGCCAACCGTAATTCTTGCCGGGTTGAATAAAATTAAGTTCGTCTGTTGCAGACTGCCCGTGCTCGGCCTCGTATAAATTACCATTATTATCCCAGGCAATTCCCTGCGGATTTCGGTGTCCGTAAGAATAAACTAAATTAATAAACG
>MFNZ01000014.1 GCA_001782195.1 Candidatus Levybacteria bacterium RIFCSPHIGHO2_02_FULL_37_13 | reverse complement strand
CCGGGAGGATTACTTTATTACTCGCTCATGCCAAAACTTACGGAGATGCTATACGTAGGAGCGCTTGCAATAAACGGCGAAATTTTAGCAAAGCTTATTCATTTTTCTTTTGGCTTGTTAGCGTCAATTGCTCTATATAAGTTATCTCGTAAATTTTTTACTCCTAAAATTTCTCTTATTTCTGTTGTTGTATTTTATTCAAACTTGGTAGTTGCATGGCAATCGACAACCGCTTATGTGGATTTGGCTAGAACATTTTTTGAAATTATGGCCTTATGGGGATTTTTTAATTTTTGGAAAAAGAGAGAGAAAAAATGGCTGATAGAATCTGCGGTTATGTTGGGTTTGGCAATCTCTACAAAACTTCTTGCGATTGGTTCAGTTTTAATAATGTCAATTCTTATCGTGACTTACTTTATTTATCACAGAAAGAGTGTGAAAAATTTGTTTATTGGGTTATTTGTTTATTGGGTTATTTGTTTGCTAATCCCCTTGCCCTGGTTTGTTTATTCATATATCCATAGCGGGAATCCCGTGTACCCCTTTTTTACAGACATCTACAATGTTGGGTTTAATATAGCGCTTTTGAATCCAATTAAAATTGTAGTGGATATTTGGGGAATGTTTATAGAATTGTCAGACCCGATTTCGCCTGTGTATATAATATTTTTGCCACTTGTTTTAGTTTTATTTAAAAAATTAAAACCGGAAATAAAACTTATTGCAATTTATTCTTTTCTTGCCATTATTGTCTGGTATATAACTCCAAGAACCGGCGGCGGACGATTTATTTTACCTTACTTACCTGTTTTTTCAATTCTGGTAGCAGCAGTAATAGAAAAGACAAAAGATAAACGTTTTGGTTTGGTTTTAATAAGTGTTATCTTAATTGTTTCCTTTGTTACTATATTTTATCGGGGAATTGCAAACTCTAGATATATTCCTGCAATAATTGGCTTGCAATCAAAGTCAGATTTTTTGGAAAATCGATTAAATTTTGCCTTCGGAGATTTTTACGATATTGACGGTTACTTTAAAAATAACATAAGATTAAATGAGAAAGTTCTTTTGTACGGATTTCATAATCTTTATTATATTAACTTTCCGTTTTTGGATTCATCCTGGGTAAAAAAAGGAGACATGTTTAATTACATTGCAACTCAAAATACCGATTTTCCAAAAAGATTTAAAGATTGGGAGCTTATTTACCAAAACCCAAAAACACATGTTAAGCTTTACTCTAAAGGAGGAATAAAGTGGGCGTACTAAAAGTAAGTTTTATAATTCTTCTGCTGTTATTCCCATTGGGACAGATTACCCGTCTTGATCTTCATAACGGCATTGTTATTAATCTTATCGATCTTGCTGTAGGTATAGTAATGCTTATTTTTCTTTTCGTGAATAAGTCAAAAAAATGGCGAGAAAATAGCTTAACAAAGCCAATTATTATTTTTGGCGCAATTGGCTTATTGTCTTTAATTATTAACATAAAAGTTATTAATCTTTCAGAGTTTATTGTTTCCGTGCTTTATGGAATAAGATGGATTTCGTATGCCGGTATTTTTTTTGTTGTTAGCGCATTTGATCATGAGTTTAAGAAAACAATTACAAAAATAATGCTTTTTGTTGGAAGCCTAATTATATTAGGAGGATATTTGCAATATTTTTTGTATCCAAATCTAAGAAATCTTTACTATCTTGGGTGGGATGAACATTTATATAGAATGTTTTCAACTTTTTTAGATCCCAATTTTGCCGGAGCATTTTTTGTGTTGTATTTTTTATTCGTTTTTGGTTTGACAATGCATTTTATAAAAAGTAAGAAAAAAAATTACCCCATGTTTTTAAGCTTATTAAGTGCATGCTCTGTTGTTGCAATTTTTTTGACATATTCGAGAAGCGCATTGATTATGCTGATTATCGGATCAACCACTCTATTTTTGCTGAAGAAACAAAAAAAATTAATAATTATGATTTTGACAATATCTGTTATTTTTTTTGTTATTACTGCAAATAATTTTTATATAGAGAATTTAAATCTTTTAAGAACCGCATCCAGTAAGGCGCGTTTGGAGTCGGCATCACATGCTATTGAAATTATAAAGGATAATCCTGTTTTAGGCGTAGGTTTTAACGCATATAGATTTGCACAAAGTAAGTACGGGTTTATAAAAGAAGACAATGGAGCATTGAGCCATTCGGGAGCAGGCACAGACAACAGTTTTTTATTTGTCTTGGCAACGACAGGAGTGGTTGGATTAATATCGTATTTATTTATATGGTTTAATATTTTTAAACGCGCTTTTAGAATATTAAATTCTAATGGTTTACAAGAAACAATGTCCGCAATTTTAATTGCTTCAATAGTTGGTATTTTTGCAAACGCATTTTTTATAAACAGCTTATTTTATCCGTCAATTATGTTATGGATGTGGACACTTGTGGGGTTAATTGAAAATAAGAATTAAGGTTGGTATGTCACCTTAATATTTTTCTCCGTTTTGTTGCCGGCTTGATCTTGGGCTACGATTTTTATTTCATTTTCGCCTTCTTTTAGTGCAAGAGTATAGGAGAAATTGTTTTTCTCATCAATTACGGCCCAGAAATTATTTACAGTTACTCTGACATGCGGATCTGTTGTTCCTTTAATTTCAGCAGTATTTTGATCTTTTGAAAACGATGAACCATCTGTTGGAGACTTAATCTCAAGAGATGGAGACTTGCTTTTAAAAATAACTGTAAGGTTCTCTGATAAGTTGCTTTCTTTCCCATCCTCTGTTATCGCTTTTGCCCTTATTATATTTTCTCCCGGAACTAATAATGTTTCAAAAGAAAAGCTGCTATCGTCTTTTGTCTCTGTCTTATCAACCAGATTGCCATTAATGTATAAATCAATAACCTGGTTGGGAGATCCGGACCCTTCTATTTTTATTTGAGCGCTATTTGTTGCGTCGTATTCGGAAGATAGTATTGGAGGAGGAATAAATGCGTTTTTATCGGGAGTTGTTGCCTGTTTTGTTTTATCACCAGAAACAAATAGGCTAATGTTTACCAAAAAAGGAATTCCGAATTTTACTAATGCAACGAGGATTATTACAATTCCTAAAACACTTAAAATTAAATTTTTTATAGTTTGTTTTTCCAGTTTCCTTGATAATCTTGATCTATTCATAGCATGAGTCGTGTCTGACTCGATGAGCCGATGGGGGGAATCGAACCCTCGACCTAGTGTTTACGAAACACTTGCTCTACCACTGAGCCACATCGGCACAGTGTTAATTGTATGAAATTTGTTAGGAAAGAGCAAATGTTTCACCAATTCAGGCTTGGTTTCGTTTGGAAGTTAAGAATTTCTTTCCGTGGCCAACAGAAGTATTGATTGGTATTTTTTTCTTACATAAGGGACAATCGTTTGGTTGGTAGTTTTGGGTAATTAGTTCTCCCAAAGAATAGAAAGGTGCTCCGATTGTTTTACTGTTAACATTTTTTGGATCTCGATTGAGCATAACTCCTACCGCAATAACTTTTCCACCGTGATTTTTAATACTGTTTATAACTTTTTTAACAGAGCCGCCAGTTGTAGTAAGATCTTCAACAACCAGTACGTTTTTTCCCTTTACTAATTTCTCGTAGCCTCTAGTGAAAATTTGATTTTTTTCTAATGTTTTTTCTGTGTATACTCCAAGAATAATTTTCCGCTTAAGTTTTGATAAATGATAAGCTGTCCACTGGGAAAGAATTATGCCTCCTAGTGCCGGTGCCGCCACTACATCTATATTAAATTTTTTAAATTTTTGCGCAAATAGTTTTCCAACTTCAGATGAGTAGTTCGTATACGGATACATAGCATCCTTATTAACGTAGATAGAGGAATGCATGCCAGAAGTTAAAACAAAATGACTATTGCTAATAAGGGCATTTGTTTTTTTAAGAATATCTAAAATCTTGGTCATCTCTCTTTATTTATTTCATCTCTTAGTGCCTTTGCTACTTCTCTTGCTTTTTGCGCAAAGTCTTTTTCATCGGATGCATAGATTATTGCACTTGAGCTATGAATTATCAATCCCGATCGATTTTTAGTTAATCCAAATTGAAGCGTTTTTTTTAAATCTCCGCCTTGGGATCCAATTCCGGGTACCAGAAAAAACATTTCAGGGGCGATTTTTCTAATTTCTTTTAGTTGCTCGGGCCATGTAGCTCCAACTACCATTAAACAGTTATGATATTTCTTATCCCATTCAACAACTTTTCTTGCGACATGAATATATAAAGGGTTATTGTCGATCATAAGATCCTGAAAATCACTAGCGCTTGGGTTTGAAGTCCTACAGAGAATAATTATGCCTTTATCTTTATATTTCAAAAACGGTTCTATAGAATCAAGTCCTAAGTAAGGATTAACAGTAACCGCATCGCATCCAAAATAATCAAACACAGACTTTGCATATTTTTCCGAAGTTTTTCCAATATCTGCTCTTTTTGCATCGGCAATAATTGGAATTTCGGGATGAGCAGATTTTATATACTCTATTGTTTTTTTTAAGCTTTCGATACCTTTTATCCCGTATGCTTCATAAAATGCGGTGTTAGGTTTATATACACACACTAAATCAAAAGTTGCATCAATGATTGCTTTGTTGAATTCAAATAAAGGGTCTATCGACAAAAGATGGTTGGGGATTATATTTTTATCAGGGTCAAGACCGATAGACAGAAGCGAGTTGTTTTTGGCGATTATTTTATCTAACTTTTTTTGAAAATTCATATTTTTAGCTTTAATTTTGCAGTACTTTTGAAACGGACGATAGATTGAATCCGTTGTTTTTGAGCCTTTTAACAACTTCTGGCAACACCTTTAAAATGTGATTTGTTTTTAAGGAATTTACTTGTCCGTCATGAAGAAGCAGTATGCTCCCAGCTCTTGCCCGGCTTATTCTATCAATCTGGACAGTTACTTTCTCATCGGGTTTGGCGTATAGAAAAAGATCTCCTATTATGGTTTTCATGCCTAATTCTTTAGCGTAAATTATTGATGAACCTAATTGAGCGTTGTGAGGTCTATATAGACTAATATTTGTTTCTGACAATTTTTCTATAATGTCTTTTGCTCTTTTTAATTGCTTTTTACTAAAATGCCCATAAAGTCTTGATGCAAATGTTGGCTTATAATCATAAAGAGCGTGAAGGCCTATTTCGTGCTTATTATTTTTAATCTCTGTAATTATTTTTTTTAACAATATCGGGTGATTTTTGGCCAAATTAGTTGCATATTCGGCAATCCAAAAAAAAGTTGCCTGGGATTTGTTTTTGTTAAGTGTTTTGATAACATTCAGCGTATTTCGATAATGCGGTCCGTCGTCAAAAGACAAGGCTACAAGGTTTTTTTTCTTAGCAAGTCTGCTCCCTGAGAATTTTCCCTGTGTTAGCCAATGGGCAAGATTTAAATTTTTAATCATAGAGTTTCTTTTTTCCAAATATCGTAAGCGAGGTATGGATTCCACATAGCGCCTGTTGCTGATTGGACTAGATCTGCTCCTTTCTTTCTATAATCAAAATAATCATCAGGAGTCATAACTCCTCCAATTCCTACAATTTCGAATTTATAATTACCGTCGCGTCTTATCTTATTAAGTTTTGATACCATCTCAATGCCCGCTCGTTTTATCGCGTGTCCGCATACACCGGATAGTAACCTATTTTTTCCAGGGATGGCTTGCATGCCATTCCTATCGAGTATTTTGGATTGAATTGTATTGATAACCGCGATAGCATTTCCATATTCATTTGCAATTCTTGCAAGTTTTTCTAAATCTTTCTTATGTCTGTAGTAACCAACTTTAAGGATTAACGGTGTGTTTCCGATCATATGCCTGATAGCCTTGCATATTTTTGCTGTCACTTCAAGATTGTAACAAACAAGACCTTCGTTGCCAATATTTGGACAGGATAGATTTACTTCCAAAACCTTTGCTTTTGTTTCTTTGGACATTTTTGCAGACAAAGCAAAATCATCTATTAATTCTTGTTGGGTTTGATTTGGCTTGGCTGTTCCCATAAAAGCCATGATTAATAATTGGCCATCCTTTATATATGAAAGAGCCTTTTTAACATCTTCCTGCCAAATATCCGGTCCTTGGGATGGTACGCCAAAAGAATTTGTAATGCTTATTTTTGAGCCTGGCTTACTGATTACTTCAACTTCTCTATTTTTTTCTATTCGAAGATCACCCTTTGTTTTGATATAAAGGATATTTGGAAGCGGGTGGCAAGGATAGTAATTACTTCTTGCTGTTTTGTAAGTCAGTACTGAAAATCCGAAAGCAGAAGCAGCCTTGACAAATAGGCTATTAAAAAGCGGACCAGCCGGAATGCCAAATGGCATATTAACTGGAAATCCTAAAAATTTGAACTTCGGTTTTAATGAGCGGAAAATAGGTTTTTTAAGTTTGGCAAGGCCAATAGGCCCCATTTTGTAATTTTCTTCGTAGCTTTTGTTAATATTGTAGAAAAAAGAGTCCATAAGTTATGGTGTTTGCGGTAATTGTGAAATCCTTCGTCTTTTTGAAGCAACTTTTAGTTCCAAAAGCGAGCGCCTGAGCATGCTTTCGGCAATGGCAAAGTCCTTTTTGCTTGATTTCTCGCTGGATTCCTTCATCATCTTTTCAGCCCGTTTTTGCGCTTCGATTGCGTGAGCAACTTCAATTTCTTCGCTTCTTACCGCGTAATCAGCCAAAATAGAAACATTATTATTATTCACATCCAAAAAACCACCACTTATTGCCATAAAATATTCCTTACCATTTTTTTTAACAATAATTTCACCAGAGGCGACTTGCGACATAAGCGCAGCGTGATTTGGTAAGATTGTTAATTGGCCCGATGTTGTTGGCACAATGACCTCGTCAACATCTTCTTTGTAGACCACTTTTTCGGGTGAGATGATCTCGAAATTAAAAGTCATTTTTTTCCTTTTTCAACAGCCTCATCAATTGTGCCAACCATATAAAACGCCTGTTCCGGCAGGTGGTCGTGTTTTCCATCCAAAATTTGTTTAAATCCTTTTACTGTATCTTGTATTTTCACATATTTTCCCGGCTGTCCTGTAAATACTTCCGCCACGAACATTGGCTGGCTTAGAAATCTCTGAATTTTTCTGGCTCTTGCGACAATCAACTTATCTTCGTCCGATAATTCATCGATTCCTAATATTGCAATAATATCTTGAAGATCTTTGTATCTTTGCAGCACTTTTTGAACACCTCTTGCTACATCATAATGATCAAGGCCAACTATCATAGGATCAAGGATTCTGGATGTTGAGGATAGGGGATCAACAGCTGGATATATTCCTTGTTCGGCGATAGAACGCTCAAGTGTAATTGTTGCATCAAGATGGGCAAAAATAGTTGCGGGAGCAGGATCTGTATAATCATCTGCTGGTACATAAACGGCTTGCACAGAAGTAATAGATCCATGGTGAGTAGAGGTAATTCTTTCCTGCAGTTCTCCAATTTCTGTAGCAAGAGTCGGCTGGTAGCCAACAGCCGACGGCATACGGCCAAGAAGCGCAGACACTTCAGACCCGGCTTGCGCAAACCTAAAAACATTGTCAATAAACAATAACACATCTTCTTTTTTCTCATCCCTGAAATATTCGGCCATTGTGAGAGCAGTTAGCGCGACTCTTAGTCTATTGCCCGGCGGCTCGTTCATTTGTCCATAAACCATAACTGTTTTGTCCATAACTTTTGCTTCAAGCATTTCAAGCCAAAGGTCAGTTCCTTCACGGGTTCTCTCTCCAACACCCGCAAAAACAGAATGGCCTTTATGAACGGTTGCAATATTTCTTATTAGTTCTTTGACAATAACTGTTTTTCCAACTCCCGCTCCTCCGAAAACAGCAACCTTTCCGCCTTTGGTGAATGGCGTGATTAGATCTATGACTTTAATGCCGGTTTCTAAAACTTGAAGCTTGGTTTCCAGTTCTGTTAGATGAGGGGGTGATTTATGGATTGAGTCAAAGGATACGCCTTTTTTGTCCATGGTTTTTCCGTCAATTGTTTCTCCTAAAACATTAAAAATTCTTCCAAGCGTTTTTGGCCCTACGGGAACTTTGATTGGGGATTTTGTTCTTTTAACCTTAACGCCTCTTGCTAATCCGTCTGTTGATCCGAATGCCAATGTTTTGACTTCGTGGTTTCCAATATCAAATTGCACTTCCAGGATTAATTTTTTATTGGATCCCAAGTTTACTTCCAAAGCTTCATGAATAGAAGGAAGGTCATTCTCAAAATAGATGTCAACAACCGGTCCTTGAATGCGTATAATAATACCGTCTGAATTATTTTTTTTCATTTTATAGCTCCTGTGTTTGTGATATCTAAGATTTCGTTGGTAATTTTTTCCTGTCTTGATTTATTATACTCGAGTCTTAACTCAGAAATTACATCTTTTGCGTTTGTGGTGGCATTTTGCATTGCAATCATTCGAGCGCCCTGTTCCGAGGCAAAGCTTTCGAGCAGATATTGATATAGAGACATTTGAAGGTATTGGGTAAGAAGGGATGGTAAAAGCGTATTAAGATCGGGTTCAAATAAATATGAAATATTATTATCCGGATTGGCAGTTTGCGAGATTGTAATAGGTAAAAGAGTAGTTATTTTTGGTTTTTGAGTAAAAACATTTTCAAATTGAGCGTAAAGAATTTTTACGGCATCCACTTTTTTCCCGATAAAATATTCATCAATAATGCGTACAATCGGGTACACCATATCAAAAGTTGGATTTGTACTTCCAAACTGGAACGATGCAAGGATTTCGTTTTTGGTAAGATTTATCACCTGACGCTCGGCCTTTTTGCCAACAGTAATGTATAGGAATTCTTCTTTCGAAGAGCTGATTTTCAAAAATTCCTTAACTAAATTTGTTATCAATCCTCCGCATAGCCCCTTGTCCGGAGAAAGGATGATTATAAGTGTTTTTTTTGTATCAAAACGCTCCGTCATAAAGGCAGGTAGGTTTTCTTTTTGGATTTTAGTTGTTAAATTTTGAGAAAGGGTTATTAGCTTTTGCGCGTAAGTTCTTAAGGACAAAGCAGCGGTTTGGGCTTTTTTAAGTTTTGAAGCGGCAATCATCTGCATCGCCCTTGTTGTTTTGGATACATTTTGGGCAGTTTGAATTCGTCTTTTTAAAGATAATAAATTTGCCATAAAAATTATACTGTAAATACTTTTTTAAATTTTTCCGTAACTTTTTTAAG
>MFNZ01000013.1:3292-9750 GCA_001782195.1 Candidatus Levybacteria bacterium RIFCSPHIGHO2_02_FULL_37_13 | reverse complement strand
CCCAGGCATTTCTATATAACAAAGAATTTGGAAATATTGCGGATATTTCTCTATTAAAAAGCTATTTATTTGATTGGAACATTTACTCGGACAACGATCGTTTTGTACAATTATTAGCTCCTTGGATTGCGCACCTAAGGCAACCTATTGTGCAAGTTTTTGGCTATATTTTTGCCGGAGTAGCTTTTGGTGGAATTATATTTAGTATTTTTAAAAGAAACAAATTCGCGATAAGTTTTTTACCGGCTCTTATTTTATCAATATTTTTTATATTTAACGATAATTTCCCGACTTCTCCTTTATATACTTTTCTTACAGATAAGATACCGTTTTTCAAAGAAGCGTTCCGCTTTCCGCAAAGCAAACTATTCGGAATATTCACGTTTGTTTTTGCCATCTATTTTGCTTTCGGACAGCTTTTTATTGCAAGATTTATAAGAAAAATCTTTTATTCTTCGAGCGATTCCGATGTCTATCGGAAGAGTCGAGAAGTTAACAATTTAGCAATGGAACAATTTAACAATGAATCAATAAAGAGCAGTTCTCGACATGCTCGAACAATAAATAAAACTGAACTTACCCAAATACTTATTTTTACAATACTTATCCTCTACTTTATGCTCCCTGCTTTTAATGGACATTTTATTAGTCCTTATATGCGTATTAAAATTCCGCAAGCTTACTTTGAAATGTTTAAATGGTTCGATAAAGAACCTCCAGGTGGCCGGATTGCCAATCTTCCAATCCACTCCCTATGGGGATGGGAGTATTATGAGTGGGATTTTCAGGGGGCGGGCTTTGTCTGGTTTGGCATTAAACAACCATTTCTTTCTCGTGACTTTGACAGGTGGAGCCCATACAACGAACAATACTACAGAGAAATGTCTTATGCAATCTATAGCCAAAACCCAGAAGCCCTAAAACAAGTAGTAGAAAAATACCATATTAAATATATTCTTTTTGACAAAAGCATCATTGCCCCGGGTAACGATCCCAAAGTACTCCTTTACGAAGAATCTCAGGCCATATTTGACAAGCAGGATTATCTCGAAATTCCCAAAAAATTCAGCGATACTTTATTAGTCTATAAAATCAGATCAAATAAGCCTGACGATGAATATGTAATTCAAAACCCTGCCTTTATTGACAAAGAATCCCAATCCACGTCAAACGTGGCTCAGGTATATTATGAGGATGTAGCTTACAAAGATTACGGCAATTATGTAGTAAATGACAGCAATGCAGGCGCAATAAATTATCCTTTGGTAAATCTTATTGACAGCGGAGGAAAAATCTTACCAAACAAACTAAATCTCACCGATGAAGGCGTTACTATTAAATTGTCAAAAGACAGCAAAACGGAATTTAGCCTACCTTCCTATCTTGATACGCAAGAATCAATATTCGCAGAACTTTTTGTTGAAAAAAATCAGAACCAGTTAGTTATTAGTTTGCAACCTCTTTACCCTCTTGATGGTTTAAAAAATCGTCCGATTCCTATTTCTACAAAAGTTAATCTGCCCCAAAATAAGGAAATTATCCTGTCAATTAACCAAAAAGACAATTTTATACTTAATCTTTCAACAATTAATAAGCCTTTATCTTTGGGTACTTTAAGCCTGAAAACAAAAATCGAAAATACTATTACTATTTACCCAAGAATCCCAAATGAAAGTTTGCTTCCCGACTTTTCAAAAGTTACATACGCTCTTTCATCTTGTGAAGATATTGGAGAACACAATGCCGCGCCATCTTTCGGAATTGACAGGATTCAAAACAATGCTTTTTATCTTTTTGGCAAGAATACAAATTTATGCATGACTATCCCTCTGTCTGAAGTAATCCTAAAAGATCTAAAATATCCGGAAACTTTACTAAATGTTACATTTGACTACCAATCCAATCTTCCCGTAAGATTTTGCATCGCAGCGCTTGTTAATGGCGTTTGCCAAAACAGCAACGATAATTCCCTGAGCCAATACTTTAATCTTCAAAAAGAAGATTTAAAAAGTTTAGCCATTCAATTCCAGCTTGATACAACCAGTAACGATAGTATAAATAAAGCCCTCTATACCAACATAACCTTAAATCTAACCTATCCTTTGCATCACGAAATTCTTCCGATTGATACGCTTAAAAAGTCTTTGCAAAATCTCAACCAAATCCCACCAAAAGGATCTACTTTTTCTCTTCCCTACTCTTCGAATAAACTATTAAATGTTGACATAACAACACTTCCAAAAACTTCCGGTATTTGTCCAAATACACCTCCTTCTGATTCCCAATTAATAAAGAAACAAATTTTAATAAATAATAAAAACCGATTTATAAGATATGAAACATCAGATGGATCTTCCTGCGACCATTTCTCGTATCAAAATCTTTCCCAAAACGAAGCTTATCTTGTGACTATTACTTCAAGAAATGTTAAAGGTCTGCCCTCAACCATCTGCATAACAAACACAGTATCCAAACATTGCGATATCTATTCCACGCTCTCCCCCAATAAAGATTTTCAAACAGATGTTTTTCTTTTGCCCCCTTTTATAAAAAACGAAAAAGGATTTGATATTAATATCGGCAATCTCGGCATTAAAAAAACACCAAGTATTAATGATCTAAAATCCATAAAAATTATCCCTATTCCCTATAAATGGCTAAGCCAAATAAAAACAGCAACAATGAAACAACCTGCCTCGCCGCAAGGCGGGTTTAACAATGAAGCAATTAATGTATTAATTCTGCCTCAGTCTTTTGAAAAAGGATGGAAAGCCTACGGAATTAAGAACTATGAATTAGGAATTATGAATTGGTCTGCCAATCTTTTTCCCTTCATTTTTGGAAAAGAATTAAAGGATCATGTTTTGGTGAATGGCTGGGCAAACGGCTGGAAGATAAACAATTTAACAATGCAACAATTTAACAATCGTAACAATCTTAACAATGAAACAATCGTAATCCGATTCCTTCCCCAATACCTCGAATATCTTGGATTTATTCTATTGCTTGGAACAATCGCACGGTTAATTATTATGAAAAAAAGTTGACATCCTAATCTTCATTATGTTAAGCTTTAGTTTACTGCGATAAATAACGTCTGCTCGTTTACTCCTTAATTAAAATATGCGCAAAACCAAACCATTAGTTTCTATTATTTTGCCCATTCATAATTCTGAGAAATATCTACCATCTTGCCTAAAAAGCCTTATTAATCAAAGCTATAAGAATATAGAAATTATCGCGATCGATGACAAATCAATAGATGATTCCTTCAAAATCCTCAAGAATTTTGCAAAAAAATACTCGCCTCGATTCGGCCAGCCTCGCGGCAAGGCGGGCGAAGCGGGCAAAAGAATCCGCGCTTACAAAAATATAAAAAGTTATGGACGCGCAGTAACGCTAAATCGGCTTATAAAAAAAGCAAAGGCAAAACTTATTGCGTTTATGGGTGACTCTGATATTGCTTATATCCATAGGATAAATAAGCAGGTTAAATTTATTTTGGATAATCCAAAAACAGTTGCTGTAGGAAGTCAGTGCGTTTTTATAAACGATAAGAGCAAAATTTTGGGAAAAAGTAAATTTCCAAAAGAAAACCAATTTATATATAAATCCCCTCTTCATGGCATATCAATGCAATTCGAAACGGTTCTGGTTAATAAATCGCTCCTTCCCAAAGACGTATTAAAATTTGATGCTAATTCCAAACCCTATCTTTACAGCGATGTTTTTATTAAGCTAATGAACTACGGAAAATTTGCCAATCTTTCAGAATATCTTCTTTATCGAAGAAGCAATCCCAATGTTTACTTTTCAGATTTACGTAAGAATATCTTTTCGCTTGCCAAATTATGGATAAAGTCAGTTGCCAATTCCGATTATCGCCTCTCTATCAAATCATTATTATTACCACTGGCAAAACATTAAACACCGCTAATACGTTATCCAATGGTTTTCCACATTTTTATAAAAAAAACACAAAGCCTTTCTTAACAATCTAAACTATATATAGTTTACTCTAAGACATACCAATTCTGCTTTGCAAAATTCTATAGGGTTGAAATACTTGACAAGTTGTGGTAAAATACTATAGATATGAATTTCGATTTTATAAAAAATAAGAAACCTCGTAAGAAATCCGGTTTTATTTACAAACAGGAATTACTTATAAAACAGGGAGAAGAGCAATTTAAGGCATTAATTAAAAAAGGCTTGGGAATTCCAGTGGTACTATTATAAATAAAAAAGAGCATCGCTTTCGTTACACAAGGTATATAATTTCAGGTACGATAAGCAATGCTCTTGTAAGAATTAGCAATTAGCCTTCCAGGCAGGAAAATAAAAACTAAGTGCTATAAGTTAATTATCAAAAATTAACAAAAATGTCAAGGAAAATACATGAGGCTAAAAGATGTAGTTCTCCTTGATACAGTTTGATATTTTAACAAAAAATTACAGGCATAACATTTTCTGCTCATATTTTCTAATGAGGTAGGAATCTTGCCTTGTCCCGTACATTCGCCCTTGCGAGGCATGGACGTAGACCATGCGAGCAAGTAAGAATTGTATGGGAGGCAGGCCAAGTAAAAAAACTTTTACGTTCTTTAATGAGGTAGGAGTCTTGGGCAGGGACTCTTACCTCTTTTAAGCGCTTAAACGTGTAATCCTCAAAAAAAGTTTTTACGTGGTAAAGATTCTTACCTCTTTTGATAATAGGAACAGAATTTTTTATATAAAGATTTTATATTTTCTATACCGCTTTTTCTTCTAGAACAGATGATTCTTTCTCCTCCAAAACAAAACTATATACAAACCACCAAAAGAAAAACAGCCAAATAACCGTTGTCAGCGCTGCGAGGTAATCATGAAACACAATTCTAAAAACCGGTTGTAGATGGACAGCCAAAAATACTGTAAAAAGCATTCTGGCGATATTAACCCAAAAGGTACCCACCAATCCTATCCCAATAGTCTCGAGTATCGACATCTTAGTATACTTTTTACCTAAACCAAACAAAAATGTTGCAAGAAGCAATACTAAACTCTGCCATCCTAAACAGTTCCATGTTATTGCCATATTCAAACCATTCACAACAACAGTTGAATTACTAGGAGAATAGCCAAAACTATATCCAAATACTCCCAAAATAACACCCATCATCTTGGCTTCCACCGGCACTATAGTTTTCTGTACCCAGACATAGAGCATATTTTGCTCTACAATCCTGGTCAATATATCATTAAAGGTAACCAAGAACGGCAATACAATAAGTAAAATAGAAAGCAACAATAAAATAATGATAAATACGTTTTTCTCTCTCATCTCAGTTTGTATAAACCTTTAGTTAACCTAAGCTGCTCTCTAATTCTGGGCTGATCAGGATTTAATTGTAATGAGGCTTTCCATTGCTCTATGGCTAGTTCTTTCCTGTTTGAAGTATAATACAGATGAGCTAGGTTGTTATAGATTAATACGTTATGGGGCTCTAACTCTTTTGCTCTATCTAAAAGTTTTTCAGCACCTTGATAATCCCCGTTCATCCCCGCCGTTAAAGCCTGAAACATTATCAAGCTCCCGGACCAAGGGAAAATTTCCTTTCCTTTAGTAATCAACTCCGAAGCTTCTTGTTTTTTTTGCACCGAAATATATGCCGGAATTAAACCTTTGTATGCTAAATAATATTGTGGATTTAGCTTTATAGCCTGCTCGTAAAAATTAATAGGATCACGCTTTGGATCTTTGTTTTTTAAATTGATCAATATATCAGCGAACCTAGTATAAAGCTTTGATAAATACCTTTTGACTGCAGGAGCCTCTGGATCAATATCATACGCTTGCTCTGTAAGAGAGATTGCTTTGTTTAGATCACCTTTATAAAAGGTTGACGTTGCTTCTACAACTAACTTTCTAACCTTTCTGGCATTATGCCACTTCTGTCGTTCTAACTCTGGTATCCCTTCTATAGGAAAAAGGGTTTCGTCCTCCTGGAAAAAAGAAGCAAGTAATTCCAAGTTGGGTTCTAAAGTATTTTCATATAACCCAAAAGGGGCTCTGAATTCCAAAATTGGGTTTTGGTCAGTATTTATCTCTCCATCTTCTACCAAAGGGGCTGTATTATTCCTACTTGACCAAAGCAAGCTAAAAAGCCTAACTTCATCTGCAAAATTTCTCCTTTGCAGGCTATCCTTCACTTTGCCATTGCTTAAACTCTCCTGAAAACGATTCCAAAAAAGCTGAAACGGTTCATTTTTCCCAGCTAGAAAAATATCCACAGGATCAGGGCTTACCCAAAGCTGCATATGAGGAAAAACGCTACTGAAAGTCTTAATTATACTTTTAACCTCACTTGGTCTTAAGTTATAAAGGTGAAGCCACTGGAAGAATACACCATCCTCGTTTAATCTGCTTTTCCCTAATTCGAAAAACTCCCTAGTAAACAGGTTTGCTTCTCCGGATG
>MFNZ01000013.1:0-3284 GCA_001782195.1 Candidatus Levybacteria bacterium RIFCSPHIGHO2_02_FULL_37_13 | reverse complement strand
TTTGAAGGTTCTGAAGTAATGACATCAAATCTATTCTGACTCTCCAGTAAATAGGTTCTAGCGTCATTAATAATTAACTCTAATTTAGGATTATCGACTACATTGTAATTCTCTTGAGAGAAAAACTTTTTCGCGACTTTTGCAACTTCTGGTTCAATTTCTAAAACAATAATCTCTTCCACTTTTTTGTGAACTGAGATTGCCCCAGCAGTCACACCGCTTCCCAACCCAATTACTAGGACCTTTTTAGGATCACTATGAAGTAGTATGGGCACATGGCCTAATACAACTTGCGTGTCCATATCGCTTCTATCTGAAGCATCAGCCTTTCCGTTGATCCGAAGAGTAGTTGTTCCCTCATGCCAGGTTGTTGATATTGTTGCTTCCCTGCCATCTTTATAGCTTAACTGCTTGCTTCCAGAGACACCCCCCAGAACATCCTTTCCATAAAGAAAAGCACCTGAGGCTATATCTTTGCTGTTCCACTTACTATATGCAAAATACCCAAAAACGGCTATTAGGATAAACATCAAACATGCAATTTTATACTTTGACTTATATATAAAGAGCAAGCCTGCAACTCCTCCCAAAGCGCCCGCCAGAATTATCAATCCAGTTTGCAGCCCAAAACTTGGTAGTAAAAATATTGCAGCTAATACTCCTCCTAAAACTGCTCCCAAAGTATTTATAGAATAAGCCAATCCTGATATCTTACCTGCATTTGCAAAATGAGTTTTAAAGAGTATTACTGCTAAGGGAAGTAACATTCCAGATAAAAGACTTGGCATAAAAATAACTGGAAAACTTAAAAAAAGCTTTACTCCCTGATCTTTAAGAAAAAGTTCACCACTGCCCAATTGCCAATTAACCAAGGAGTAAGGGATACCTGGAAGTAACATCATTCCTAAAAATACAAATATTGACTCTAAAAAGATTATCCACCCTAAAAATGAAACAGTTATCTTCTCAAGTCTAAATATTCTTACCATCAAACCCCCGATAGCTAATCCTAAAAGCACAACAAACAATACTATTGAAAAAGAATATATGGAGCTTCCAAATATTAACCCGAATGCTCGCATCCAAAAGATCTCAAGAGCCATTCCCACAAACCCACCAATGAAGAGCAGTACTATTATCCAGAATGTGCTCGATCTAGAAAGATTCAGAGCCTGTGTTTTACTTACCTGTTCCTCTACGCGTGGATTAATAGCAATGACCTTTCTAGAAGTTAACTTGATAAAAACTATTATTATAGACGCTAATATATTTCCAGAGACTGCAACGAAGATCGTTCCTAGGATACCAATGTTTGCAATAAGCAAAAAGCTATACATTAACGCTCCTAAGCCTCCCCCAAAAGTATTTAAAAAAGCAATCAATCCTGCAACCTTTGGTGATTCTCCAAATCCAACTAATAATTTAAACATGGCTGGCCAGGTAACACCTAAAATTACACAGTGAAGAGCCAGAAAAATAAATGCTATAAAAAATTTCCACCAACCGGCTGTATAAATTACTTGAGTAAAAATTGCCCAATTTAAAAATCCAAAAATACATATTGCAACCTCAATTCCTACATAAAACCATGGAAGATTGATAAAGCCTTTATTAAAGTGCCTATCAATGAACTTCGCACCCACTAATGACCCTAGAGCTAACCCGCCAAGAAACACCCCTGAAACAAGAGCGGTTATCAGAGTCACTCCGCCCAATCCCAAAGATAGCAATCGTATCCATATAAGCTCGTACAAAATCGCAGAAAAACCTGAAATTAAAAACGCTATGTATAAAAATCTATATTTTGTTCTCATTTTTTTAATCAGTATATTCTATACCTATCTCCCAAATAGTCTTTTAATCTCTTTTTCCATTCAGGCACGAGTCGCTCTCGCGCTGAAACATCCCTTCTCTTTCTTAAGAACCGAACGAGGAACGGCATAAATGGCGTGAAAAAGATAAGTATAGCAATATTCTCCGGTATAGTGGTAGAGGGTGCATCTATATTAGGATCAGTGGTACATGATGAATCGCCAGCAATAAAAACCTCATTATCAGTGTTATCATCATTTGCATCTGTTACTTCATCCCAAATCTCCATATAAAGGTATTTTTCCGTCCCGTCAAAGTCATAGGTTGTCCCAGAGGGATTAGTTATACACGCTCTATTAGCGTTAGTTCCCCCTGTCCAAAGATTACTAGCTGAACAGCTACTGGTGGTGTCAAAAAAATTGGTTGAGGAAGCTATAGTCATATTTGGTGCAGTTCCAGTAAGGGCTACTTTCCAAGCAAGATATCTGGCGTATCCTCCAGCCTTACCATCTGAATCAGAATCTGTAGTGCACAGAGTAAAAAGCCAGTCTCCATCAGCTATACTTCCTTGTGGTCCGAATTCGGTATCCCAAATCCAGCCATTTCCAGTTGGAGATGAAGTACTAGGGGTTCCAGCAGTTGAATTGTCCGTCCCAGGAATATATTGGAAAGTACCGCTATTTTTGGCTACTGAATTTTTAGTAGATGAGCTAGCAGCTGAATAACTACCATCCTTAAATTGCCAAGAGGTGTTGATATTAGCTGAGGCAGCGGAATCGATATTAAAAACGCCGGAAGGATTTGTCGCATGCACCTCGCTCACCTTATAAGTAAGATGGTAAATCGACATGCTTACTATTAAGAGGAATGCCAAAACTGTTCTCCCAATCCATCGTGCTTTTCTTGATCGTATTCTAAACCTATTAAATGTATTATTTGATGTCGCCAAGGCAATATATGGATTGTCATCTAAGGCAAAATGAGGAATAACCGATCCAAGTGCGGGCGATGCTATGCCTGATTCCTTTTTCCCAAATACCCCAAAAATAATCTTATACAGCTTCCCAGGCGTAAAGACATCGGTAATCTTGCCTGTTTTTGGTGTTCTAAACCATGGGCCTTCTTCTTTTGATATGAATCCTTTAATAGCTGCATATGCTTGGAAGGGAGCAACAATGTAGGAGAGAACTATAAATGAAAAAAGACCAAGGTAGTCTTTCTCATCTGATTCCTCCAAAAATAGTCCTACCATGTTAAGAAGAGGAAGAGCAAGAAGGTTAGTAAAAACTAATGACCATCCCCATACCTCTGTCCAGAAAGGAAGACGTACTTTAAATACTACTTCAGCAATAAACCAAGACATTGTTCCTAGGATAAAGAATGCGGCCTGAAGATAATAGGGGGAAAGGTATAGGAATTCTAACTTTTCAGGGAGAGTGAGGAGAGAAGGGATCCATGTTCTTTGTTTTGAC
>MFNZ01000012.1:17216-25435 GCA_001782195.1 Candidatus Levybacteria bacterium RIFCSPHIGHO2_02_FULL_37_13 | reverse complement strand
ATGTTCAAAAAAGATCCTACAAATGGTTTTTAGATGTCGGCATAGATGAGATTTTAAAAGAAGTTTCCCCAATTGATGATTTCACAGAAAAAAATTGGAGTTTGATTTTTAAAGACTATCGTATAGGAAAATCGTCTAATTCTCCTAATATCGCTATAGAAAAAGGGCTTGTTTATGATGCTCCTTTGTATGTAAACGCAACACTTGTTAACAAAAGAACAAACACCACCTTGGATCAGGAGGTATTTTTAGGCGATATTCCCCAAATGACAGCAAGAGGAACTTTTATTATTAATGGAGTTGAGCGTTCTGTTGTAAGCCAATTGGTTCGTTCTCCAGGTGTATTTTTTACTGCAGTTCAAGACACAGTTACAGGCAAAACTCTTTACAATGCCGAAATCAGACCTGTTCATGGTTCCTGGCTTGAGTTCTCAACCACAAGACATGAGACAATAACAGTTAAGATAGACAGGCGCAGGAAATTTTTGGCAACTACTTTTCTTAGGGCAATTGGTTTGTCTTCAAACGACGATATACGGCAAAAATTTAATTCTCTTGAGAAGGAGAGCAAAAGTTCATTTATTGATAATACCCTGCAAAGAGACGAGACGGAAAATTCAAGAGATGCCGTAATTGAAATATTCAGAAGAATGCACCCTGGCGAGCCTATTGTTTTTGAAAAAATAAAAGAGACATTCGATGGAATGTTTTTTAGCCCCAGAAGATATGATTTGGGAACGGTCGGCAGGTATAAGATAAACAAAAAGTTAAAAACAATAGAGTCTTTCGTCCCTACAGACGTTAGGATTCTTACGATTGAGGATATTATTGGAACAATGAACTTTCTTATAAAGCTGGCTCAAGGTAGCGGCGAAGTTGATGATATAGATAGTCTTGCTAATAGACGCGTACGGCGTGTAGGCGAATTGGTTGCAGCTACCGCATTTAGAGTTGGAATGTTAAGGCTTGAGCGTAGCATTAAAGAGAGAATGAGCCTTATTTCGCCAGATGTTCCTCCATCCACCGCGAGTCTTATAAACGCGCGTCCTATTATGGCGTCAATTAATGAATTTTTCAGGACGTCCCAACTTTCAACTATTTTAGATCAGACAAATCCGCTTTCCGAAGTTGATAATTTAAATCGCCTAACAGTTATGGGTACAGGTGGAATTTCAAGAGAACGGGCTGCTTTTTCGATCCGCGACATTAATAGTTCTCAATACGGAAGGATTTGTCCTATCAGAAGTCCTGAGGGGCCTAATATTGGTTTGGTTACGTATATGTCTTTATATTCCCGGGTAAATGACTATGGTTTTTTAGAAGCTCCTTACAGAAAAGTAGTAAAAAAACAAGACGGTAGGAAAACTCAAGTTAAAGCAACGGATGAAATAGCGTATTTAGATGCGGAAGATGAAAGAGAATACTACATTACGCATGCCGGAGCTTTAAGTTCCGATGGTAGTTTAATTGATCGGGTTCCGGTAAGATACAGGGGGGCATTTACAGAGGTCGAAAGCGAAAAGGTTGATTTTATTGATATTGTGCCGCGTCAGGTTGTTGGCAGCGCAGCCTCTCTTATTCCTTTTGTTAGTCACGATGAGGCGAATAGAGCGTTAATGGGAACCCACATGCAGTGTCAGGCAGTTCCTTTGGTTAATCCCGAGTCTCCAATTGTTGGGACAAACATGGAGAAAGAAATTGCCCAGGTTATGAACAGAGTGGTCTTAGCCCCATTTGACGGCATAATAACATACGCTGACGCTAATAAAGTTAAAATCAAAGGAAAGACCGAGGAGGCAACATATTTAATAGAATCGTTTAATAGAACTTCTCAGGCAACTTCATACACGCAAAAAACTATGGTAGTTACTGGACAAAAAGTAAGGAAGAATGATCTTTTGGTTGATGGACCTGCTGCAGATCACGGTGAATTGGCCCTCGGGCAAAATCTCTTGATTGCCTACGCTTCTTTAGATGGGCTTGGATACGAAGACGCTATTGTTATTTCAGACAGATTAGTCAAAGAAGATGTTTTATCGTCTATTCATATCGAGAAGCATGGAGCATCGGTTGTTGAGACAAAACTTGGGCCGGAGGAGACAACAAGAGACATACCAAATGTATCGGAAGAAGATTTGGCAAATCTTGATGAGGAAGGAATTATTGTCGTTGGGAGCGATGTTGGAGCCGGAGATATACTGGTTGGAAAAATTGCCCCTAAAGGAGAAACAGAGCTAACGGCGGAAGAAAGATTACTTCGCGCTATATTCGGAGAACAGGCAAGGGAAGTGCGGGATACTTCTTTGCGTATGCCGCACGGGGAACGGGGCACAGTTATTAATGTTCAGATATTGGATCGGAAAAAAGGAGATGAGCTCGAGCCTGGAACATTGCGCAAGATTATTATTGAAGTTGCGCAATTCAGACACGTTGTAGTGGGAGATAAGTTGGCAGGACGACATGGAAATAAAGGAGTTATCTCAAAAATTCTTCCTATTGCAGACATGCCATATCTTTCCGATGGTACAGCTGTTGATATTGTTATTTCTCCAATTAGCGTTCTGGCGCGTATGAATCTAGGCCAGCTTTTGGAAGCTCATTTGGGACTTGCTTGTAAATTGTTGGACATAAAAGTAGGAGTTCCTGCGTTTGAGGACGTTAAGGAAGAAAGAATTGTCGCCAGCCTTAAGTCAGCAAAGCTTCCCGAAGATGGCAAATTAGTGCTTTTTGATGGCAGAACAGGAGAGGCTTATGAAAATCCGGTTGTTGTGGGTATTGAGTATATGATGAAGCTAATCCATATGGTTGAAGATAAAACTCATGCAAGAAGCACCGGTCCGTACTCGTTGGTCACACAACAGCCGCTTGGTGGAAAAGCTCAAATGGGAGGACAACGCTTAGGAGAGATGGAGGTTTGGGCGCTTGATGCGCACAGAGCAAGATATACTCTTCAGGAGATGTTAACTATCAAATCAGATGATGTTGTAGGAAGAGCTAAGGCTTTTGAGGCAATAGTTAAAGGAGTTGACATTCCAACCCCAAGAGTTCCTGAGTCATTTAAAGTGTTAATGAAAGAGTTGGCTTCTTTAGGTCTTAATATTATCCCGATAGGAGCAACAGTTGCTAAAGAGCCGTTAGCGGCAATGCCTGTTGATATTAGCGAAGAATCTAAAGCAGAAACAATTAAAGAGGGCGAAAAACCAACGCTTGAGGTGGCAAAAGAGCTTCAGGAAGAATTAGGAGGCACAAGCCATGAATAACGACAGAAAAGGTAAAGATGTAACAATCTTAGACTTTAAGGCGTTAAAGATTTTATTAGCAAGTAAAAGCGATATATTGTCCTGGTCATATGGCGAGGTGACTAAACCTGAAACTATTAACTACAGAACACTGCGGCCGGAAAAGGACGGACTTTTCGATGAGCGAATTTTTGGACCAACGAAAGATTGGGAGTGCTACTGCGGCAAGTATAAAAGGATCAGATATAAAGGAATTGTTTGCGATAAATGCGGAGTTGAGGTGACACTCTCAAGAGTAAGAAGAGAACGGATGGGTCACATTACGCTTTCGACCCCTATCGCTCACGTTTGGTTTTTTAAGGGTTCTTCTTCGCCTTTATCTTTGATTTTGGACATGGCCCAAAAGAGCCTTGAGTCTGTAATGTATTACGCTTCTTATTTGGTTGTTGAAATAGATGAGGAAAAGAAAAAAGAGGCATTAGAGATTTTCGCAAAAAGAATCGAGAGTAAAAAACAACAGCAAAAAGAAGAGATGAAAAAAGAAGAGAAGGCTATATCTTTAGATATTGAAGCGAAGAAAAAAGAAGCAAAAATGTCCCGAACTCAAAAAGAGCAAAAAGATCTTATTGATCAAGAACTGGAATTATTAAAAAGACAAAAATTGGCAAACCTGTCAGAACGATTTGCGCTTGAAGGGAAAAAACAAGATGAGATTTTCGATGCGATTTTGAGGCTATTAAAGAGCCTTAAAGTAGGAGCGGTATTTTCCGAAGACGAGTATTTTAAGATATTAGAGTACGATGTTCCCATGTTTTTTACTATCAAAACAGGAACAGAAGGATTATTGGAACTTTTGAACAAAATCGATCTATCCTCGCTTATTATTTCGCTAAGGCGTGAAGCGGAAAAATCAAAAGGGCAAAAATACTTAAAACTTCTTAAAAGATTGCGGCTCATTGAGTCAATGAGAGAGGCTGGCGTGCTTCCTTCCTGCATGGTTTTTTCTGTTTTGCCGGTTATTCCTCCTGATCTTCGTCCCATGGTTCAGCTTTCTGGAGGCCGCTTTGCAACATCGGATCTTAATGATCTTTATAGAAGAGTAATAAATCGCAATAATAGGTTAAGGCACTTAACATCGCTTGGAGCGCCGGAGATTATTCTTAAAAATGAAAGAAGAATGCTCCAGGAAGCTGTAGATTCTTTGATCGATATTTCTCAAAGAAGCGGACAGGTTGTTCAATCGCCCCTTCGTTCTTTATCGGATATGCTTAGAGGAAAACAAGGGAGATTTAGGCAAAACCTGTTAGGCAAAAGGGTTGACTACTCGGGAAGATCGGTAATTGTGGTCGGTCCTCAGCTTAGCCTTTCTCAGTGTGGTCTTCCAAAAGAAATGGCTCTTGAAATGTTTAAGCCTTTTGTCTTAAGAGAGGTTATTGTGAGGGGATTTGCTCCGAATATAAAGTCTGCAAAAAGATTTATAGAAAAAAAACCGCCGGAGGTATTCGATATACTGGAAGAAATTACCAAAAACCATCCTGTTCTTCTTAACAGGGCTCCAACCCTGCATAAGCTGGGTATTCAGGCATTTTACCCGATATTAATTGAAGGATCTGCAATTTCTCTTCATCCGTGTGTTTGCGCCGGATACAATGCGGATTTCGACGGAGATCAAATGGCTGTTCATATTCCGCTTTCTCAAGCCTCCCAACAAGAAGCGATAAGCTTGATGATGCCAAAGCACAATCTGTTAAAACCGGCTGACGGAAGTGCTGTTACTCTTCCAAACAAAGAGATGGCAGTTGGAATTTACTATATAACTACAATAGATGAGTCATTGACAAAAAAAGACATTCCAAGCTTTAAAGACAAGGAAGAAGCTCTCCTGGCTCAATCTCTTAAAATAATTAAGCTTAGGGAGGAAATTTTTGTCCGGATAAACGGCGAGTTGGTTAAAACAACTGCCGGCAGAATTCTTCTTAACGATCATTTGCCGGAAAGTCTTGGTTTTATCAATAGATCCATTAACGCATCAGGGATAAAAAAGATTATCACTGAAGCAATCGCAAATGTTTCGGCTGATGAAGTTGAAAAATTAATTGACGTTATAAAATCGCTTGGATTTTATGGTGCTACCATTTCGGGCATCTCGATTTCGGTCTTTGACAACGTAATGATCAAGGATCGGGAAAAATTCGTAGAAGAAGCAGACAAAAAAATCGTAGAAATTGAGGATGAATTCCAGAAAGGTCTTGTAACAATTGATGAGAAAAAGCGTTTGTCCAACGATGTATGGATCAAAACTACGGAGAAAGTGGCCGATCTTACATGGGATAATCTTTTGGAGAAGAATGCGATCAAAATTATTATTGATTCTGAGGGAGCGCGAGCCGGCAAGGAGCAGCTTAAGCAGCTTTCTGCAATAAGAGGCTTAATTCTTGATCCATTAGGTAAAATTGTCGAATTGCCAATTAAATCTAATTTTAGAGAAGGGCTTTCTATTTTTGAATATGTCGCGTCAGCCAGGGGTTCCAGAAAAGGATTAACAGACTCGGCGCTAAAAACAGCGAATGCCGGATATTTAACAAGACGGTTGGTTGATGCATCCCATGATGTGATTATAAGAGGAGAAGATTGCGGAGGAAATGCGGGCATTGTTGTTTTATCCGATCAGAAAGAAAGAATAACAACGTTTTCAGATAGAGTTTTGGGGCGTGTTGCCGCTTCGAATGTAATTTCCAAAAAAACTAAAAAAGTAATTATAAAAGCAAATGAAGAGATTACGGATGAACTGGCAAAAAAGATTGCAGACAATGAAGTTGAGGAAATTATGGTCAGATCTCCGATTACCTGTCGTTTGGAATACGGAATATGCGCATCTTGCTACGGTTGGGATTTTTCTACGCGAAGGAGAGTAGAGGTTGGTGTGCCGGTTGGGGTAATTGCCGCTCAGTCAATTGGGGAGCCGGGAACGCAGCTGACTATGAGAGTCAGACATTTTGGCGGTGTGGTTATGGCTGATGTTACCCAGGGGTTGCCGCGGGTTGAGGAATTGTTCGAAATGAGAAGCCCTAAAAATCTTTCCCCAATAACTGAAATTTCAGGAAAAGTAGAGATTAACACAACAGATGACGGGTACGTTGTGAGTATAAAAAATACAAAAATGAAACTTGATGCTGAGCGGGAATACTTCATACCATTGGCAGCGCACCTTAGTGTGTCAAATGGTGATGATGTTGCTCCTGGAGCCCAATTGGCTGAGGGTTATATCGACCCGAAGGAAGTTCTTAAGGTAAAAGGATTAGTAGATGCTCAGCGTTACATTATTACGGAAGCACAGAAGGTGTATGAATCTCAAGGCATTGCTATTAACGACAAACATTTTGAAGTAATCTTGAGAAAGATGTCTGATAAAGTAGTGATTGAAACAGTTGGGGACACAATGTTAATACCCGGAGCTTTTATAACAAAGACAAAATTTGAAACAATTAACGCAGAAGTACTTTCTCAGGGTGGGGAACCGGCAACCGGCAGACAAACAATACTTGGGATTACTAAATCCGCTTTGTATTCCGACTCATGGCTTTCGGCAGCTTCTTTTCAGGAGACAACAAAAATATTAACAGAAGCTGCTTTGGAAGGGCGGGTAGATCATCTTGTTGGGCTTAAGGAAAATGTTATAATAGGACGCCTTATTCCTGTTGAAGGAAAGACAGCGGATAAGGTATAATACAACAACTTTATGCCGACTTTATCACAACTTGCTAAAAGAGGAAGGATTAAGAAGACAAAGAAGTCCAGATCAACAGCGCTTCGGCGTCTTTTTAATGCGCGAATTCGAAGGTATAAAAATATTGTAGCCCCTCAAAAACGAGGAGTTGTGACTTTGGTAAAAACCATGACTCCGAAGAAGCCAAATTCGGCTCTTAGAAAAGTTGCCAGAGTAAAGCTTTCAAATAAGATGGAAGTTACAGCCTATATTCAGGGTATTGGCCATTCGCTTTCCGAACATGGTATTGTGTTGGTTCGGGGCGGAAGAGTAAAGGATTTGCCCGGAGTAAAATATCACATAGTCCGCGGTAAATATGACCTTTTGGGAGTTGAAGGCAGAAAAAGATCAAGAAGCAAATACGGAACAAAGAAAGGATTGGCAGGAAGCGCGCCAAAGGTAGCAGCTAGTACGCCAGCAGCACCTGCGGCTGCGCCAACAGCAGCATAATTTTCAATTTGAAATTCGAAATTTGAAATGAAACATAAATGTTTAGAAATTTAAATTTGAAAATTCATTGAAAATTAAAAATTAAAAATTTGAAATGCGTAAAAATATGAGGCATAAAAAAGTAGAAAAAAGACAAATTGAGGGAGATAGAGTTTATAAAAACAAACTGGTTGCGCAGTTTGTTAACTATCTTATGAAGAGCGGGAAAAAAACAGTTGCCCAAAATGTTTTGTATGAAACATTTGGTGTTATTTCAAAAAAAAGCAAAGATCCTATTTTGGTTTTTGAACAGGCTCTTCAAAATGTAGGGCCAAAACAAGAAGTAAAAGCAAGAAGGGTAGGAGGAGCATCGTATCAAATACCAATTGAAATTAGACCAGATCGAAGAATGGCTCTTGCCATGAGGTGGATAATAACTGCGGCAAAAGCAAGATCCAATAAAGAGTTTCATAGCTTCTCTGAAAAACTTGCAGTAGAACTAATGGATGCACAAGACAATAAAGGAGAGGCAATTAAGAAAAGAGACAATGTCTTCAGAATGGCTCAGGCGAATAAAGCCTTCGCGCACTTCAGGTGGTAAAATTTATCCAGCACCTTTTAAAACTCGGTAGTCTACTGTTTGAGGGATTTCTCGATACGAAAACTTGCTATGGATACAAAATCTGACAGAATAGGTGCTGGATTTATTCGGTAGTTATTTCCAAAATTTTGTCTCCAACTTCTATATTTTTAACTATATCCATACCATTAGTTACTATACCAAA
>MFNZ01000012.1:9800-17184 GCA_001782195.1 Candidatus Levybacteria bacterium RIFCSPHIGHO2_02_FULL_37_13 | reverse complement strand
TTTCCTCCTCTGGCAACTCCTAAAGAACCAACAATAAATGGTTTATTGTTTAATTCTGTTGGCATATTTCCTCCGCCTGTTCCAGTGCCTAAAGGATCTCCGCCCTGGACAACCCAATCTTCAACTCTATGGAATGTTAAGTTTTTATAAAACCCGCTTTTTGCTTTTTCAATAAAATTAGCAACAGTTTTCGGCGCATCTGCTGGGTATAAAGTAAGCGTAATGTCACCCTTTTCTGTTTTAATAATAGCTTTTTGAGCATTATTCATATCAGTTATTATACCAGATGGAGTAGATTGTGTTTGATCGGAAACACTAGGCAGCAGTTGTTTTTCGGTTTGAGTTTCGGCAGTATCAGTCGTTGTAGGCGGAGGTTCGGATGATTTCTGAAGCATTGTTAACCCAAATATACCTATTAAAACAACAATGCCAAACAAAAAATATTTTTTCATTTATTCAATTATAGCATAGTGCCATAGTAAGACTTATAGTTGACAAGAGCGCTCAAATAGTATATATTTCGCATATGGCTAAAGAAAGAGAACCCAGAGAGCTTCAACAGTCAGTATTGGATAAAGTAGCACGAGAACTTGTTGAAAGAAGAGATAAAGGCGAGATTGTAATAGCGGGTGGAATAATAGACCATCGTGGTTTCGGCAGCGAGAATGTTATTTTTGCTGTAGGTCCATCCTCGCCATTATATGACCCTGAAGAAATCAATGAATTTACAAAAGGATTAATTAAAAGCACCCCCCATACACAAATACAGCCATTTAATTTAGATAGAGGGGGACTTACAGACATTGGGATACTTAGTTTTTGTGAAATCACTGGTACATATAAAACTACTAGAACATATACAAATTTTGTACATCCTATAGATAAACAATTGATGGAACGGGTAGGCATTAAGTTTCCCGAAGAAGCTCAAATAGAACGTGAAGTAGAATTGCCAAGGACAACTAGCGTGCATGTGTATCCACATCCTAAGCTTGCAGAAATTGCTGGAAATCAAATGAGAGAGGCAGGATTTACGCATCTTGTATCTGGATATTTTCCTACAAAATCTTTTAAAAAAATAAGAGAAAATGAGTTAAAAGGTCAACCGTTTCCAGCAGAAGATTTTCAGCCTCCGAAGCGAAGAGGAATGCATTGATCGTAAAAACCTCAGGGTTGCAATCGAGATCTAATCTCCTAGGATATGAGTGGGAAATGTGGTATACTCAATTGTGTAAATTCGAAATTCGAATATCGAAATCCGAAACATTTTGTATTTTGAACATTTGAGTTTGTTTTGAATTTCGTGCTTTGGTATTCGAATTTTTTATTGTATATGGCTGGACAAAAAGCAGTTGCTGATTTAGGGAAAATTAGAAACATTGGGATTATTGCCCATATCGATGCCGGTAAAACTACAACTACCGAGCGTATTCTTTATTACACAGGTAAAACCTACAAAATAGGCGATATAGACGAGGGAACAACTGTCATGGACTGGATGGAGGAGGAAAGAAAGCGCGGTATTACTATTGTATCTGCTGCAACCACTGCATACTGGACTCATTCGTCAAAAGGCTCCTCAGGGAAAGAAGATCTTTACAGGATAAATATTATTGATACCCCGGGACACGTTGATTTTACAGCCGAGGTTGAAAGATCTTTGCGCGTTTTAGATGGCGGGATTACGGTTTTGGATGCGGAAGAAGGCGTTCAATCGCAGTCAGAAACAGTCTGGAGACAGGCGGACAAGTACAAAGTTCCTAGAATTTGCTTTGTAAATAAAATGGATAAATTAGGCGCGGATTTTTTTGCAACAGTAAAAAGTATTGAAGATAGATTAGGAGCAAATCCCGCGATAATGGTTTTACCCATTGGTGTTGAGTCAACCTTTAAAGGAATAGTAGATTTACTTAACAAAAAGTCAATAGTTTGGTCCGGCGAGGAGCTTGGAGCAAAGTTTACGGTTTCGGATGGCATTCCATCGGACATGAAGGATGAAGTAGAGAAATACAGAAATAAGCTTATTGAAAAAATTGCGGAAACAGACGATAAACTTCTGGAAAAATATCTTAACAATCAAGAGATTTCGGTTGAGGAATTAAAAACAGCGCTAAGAGCAGCTGTAATTTCCTATAAATTAGTGCCTATTTTTGCAGGATCATCTCTAAGGAATAAAGGCGTTCAGCCGTTGCTTGACGCAGTTGTTGATTACCTTCCATCTCCTCTTGATTTAAAAGAAGTAAAAGGAATAAATCCTAAAGACAATAAGGAAGAAGTAAGAAGATTGGTTCCGGAAGAGTCGTTTTCAGGACTTGCATTTAAAATCCAAAACGATCCTCATGTAGGAAAGCTTACGTATTTTAGGGTTTATTCGGGAAAGATTTTGTCCGGGTCTTATGCTTATAACAGCACAAAAGACAAACAGGAGAGAGTCGGAAGACTTCTTCTTATGCACGCGAATCAAAGGGAAGAGATAAAAGAAGGATCTGCCGGAGAAATTGTCGCGGTTGTTGGGCTCAAAGAGACCACAACCGGAGATACGCTTTGCGATCCAAACAAGCCAATTGTTCTTGAAAGGATTTCATTTCCGGAGCCGGTTATATCATTGGCTATTGAGCCCAAAACAACTGTAGATCAGGAGAAATTAGGTTATGCGTTAAAACGGTTAACCGAAGAGGATCCGACATTTCATGTTAAAACAAATCATGAAACAGGACAGACAATTATAGCAGGAGTTGGTGAACTTCAACTCGAAGTAAAGGTAAATATAATGAAAGCTGACTTTGGGATTTCTGCCAATGTTGGCGCGCCTCAGGTTGCGTACAAAGAAACTGTTTCAAGAATAGCAGAAGGAGAAGGAAAATACATAAAGCAATCCGGAGGACGCGGACAATACGGACACTGTTTGTTGCGAGTCGAGCCAAAACCAAGAGGAGAGGGATTTGAATTTGTCGATGCTATAAAAGGAGGAGCAATTCCCGCGGAATTTGTTGGCTCAATCGAAAAAGGTGTTAAGGAAACAATGGAGAATGGAATTCTTTTGGGTTATCCGATGGTTGATATGACTGTTACTGTTTATGATGGGAGTTATCACGATGTTGACTCTTCCGATATTGCATTTAAGATCGCGGCAAGCCAGGCATTACAAGCTGCAACTAAAAAAGCAGGACTAACTCTTCTTGAGCCGATCATGAAGGTTGAAGTAACAACTCCATCAGAGTTTTTGGGAGATGTTATTGGGGATTTGTCTGCAAAAAGAGCGCAGATTTTAGGGACAGAAGAGAGAAGCAGGGCGACAATAATATTATCTACAGCGCCCTTAGAAGAACTTTCCGGCTACGCGACAACTTTAAGGAGTATGTCTCAAGGCCGTGCCTCTTATTATATGGAGCCATCGCACTACGAAGAGGTTCCAAAAAATATCCTGGAAGAAATGCTCGCCAAATCCACATTTACTGGGAGAGTAGGATAATTAGTAAGGCAAATCTTGGGCTTGACAAAGAGAATACGTATTCTGTATACTATTTTTGTATGATGCAGCCAATTGTTTTAAGGTTACCAGACGAATATAGAAGACTTCTTGAACTTCAGGCAAAACAAGAAGGGGTTGCTATGGCAGAGGTAGCAAGAAAAGCTATAAAGGCATACTTCAAAGAAAAACCTAAACAAAAAAGCGGGGCAGAAGTATTGTTAGAGTGGGCATTAAGAAAAGATAAGCCTATTAAAAAAAGCCCAGTAAACTCTACAAATTATAAAGAATATCTCTATGGCCCCAAATCTAAAAAGTTTGGATATCTTTGGAAAGGCAAAAAATGATTTTTATTGACGCTTCATCATACCTCTCGTCTTTGCTACCAAAAGATCCTAATCTTAAAAAAGCTGTAGAAATATTTATATCTATTGGTGAAAGTAAAGAGCACTTGGTTACGTCTTATGCAATTCTGGGTGAAGTGTTGACAGTTTCTTCTCAGCGATATGATAGACAAACAGGCATAAAGTTTGTAGAAGATATTCTTGATGGATCTACAAAGGTGATACTTGAGGATGACGAACTCATGCGTAAGGCTTTTAAGATTTTTCAAGAGGTCGAAGATAAAGATGTAAGTTGGGTAGACTGTTATTCATTTGCAATTATTGAATATTATAAAATAGATAAAGTTTTTAGTTTTGATAAAGATTTTAAGAAACATACAAAGTCAAAGTTCTTAGAGTAGGTTAAGATACAAGTAAAAATTATTTTAGATGAAATACTTAACAAGCCCCGTTTACTGGAAGAGTAGGATAACTAGGGCACTTGCAAACCTCTGAGTCATTTGATAAAATACCCTCTAGTCTATAAAGGGGGTGAATTGCATGGAATCAGATAGAAGCTTTATTGATAGACATATAGAGGAACGCAGGGCACGACTTGACAGAACTACTTCTCCGTACTCTACAAAACCCGTAAGGATTGACGGTGGACTTGAAGCATCAATTAAAGATATAGTAAGAGAAGGAGTAAGATCACGATACATGCCAACAGCTAGGGAAAGAGAAGCACAACGCGAGCGCATGATACGAAAGATGGAGGGGCGAAGAGAATAAGTTAATTAATCGCTGGGTAGAACTAAATTACAAACTCCCGTTTTGGTACACTTTGGTAGGCTTAATTAGGATTTCGTGTTGTTTTTTTAATCCTCTTTTGTTTTACTTTCCGGACAGAGCAGGAAGGTCGCGTGCGCGCAGGTCTTTGCGCAATTTTTCGTACTTTTGCGGTGTCATTTCGAGGGGTTTCCCTGAATGCAGCCCGTAAGGAGCATATCTTCGAGCTTCTCTTGATCTCGGAGCTTCATAATTTATTTTGTAGATTGAAGACTAGATTGTTGTTTTCTTCTTGACTTTTTGTAGGCGATAAATCCTAAAAGTATTGGCGCCCAAACTATAGAGTAGACACCAATCCATATTGCTTTTTCTGCACCGCTTCGAAGAGTATTTAGAAGACTTCTGACTGCAAGCTTAAATACAACATCTGGACGAAATGCTTTATCAGGCGTATAAGGAAGAGCTAGCTCGTCGGTAGATAGGTATACAGTAATTATGGTAAGCTTTGCATTGTTTTCAATTGATTTTTTTTGACCGACATAAGAATCGATTTGCTGTTGTAAAGATATAAGTTCCCGCTGAACAGTTAGGATATCAGTAACTGTTATTGCTTTTTCCAAAATCTCTTCAAATTTTTCTTTAGTTTTATTTAAAGTTGCAAGGCTGGCTTCTATATCTACATACTCTTCAGTCACGTCAGTTCCAACCAGATTTTCACTCGTAACTTTAATCGATAAAGATCTTATGTAATTTAGAGCATCATCTAATTTTTCTGTTGGAACTCTAATCGTAATAGTGGCAAAAGGAGATTCGGTTGGTCTATTGTAGGATGCATAAACCATAAATCCTCCGCTGTTTTTAGAATAAGCTATAATTTGGTCGCCAATACTTCGTACGTCCTTAACCAAAAGCGATAGGTCTGAAGTTTTGGTAACGATTCGATCTGTTGTGTCAGAAAAATTCTGCGTGGTTTTTGGCAAGGACATTTCCGGCGCTACCATGCCTATAGAAGGAGCGGAAGTTCTGTAGTTGTCTATTATTGGAAGAGGAAGGGGGGTTATTCCATCGTTTTTTTTAAAAAGTAGAAAAGCAATGATAATAATCAGTAAGACTATTAGCTTGTTAGATTTAATCCAATTAATAATAGACATTAATTTTAATATAAAGCTATTGCGCAAAATTTGCAAGCGATGTCCTTCATTATAAGTATGCGGACAATCCTTTGCCGGGAACAAATGAGCTTTTAAAAGCAATTTGGTTGCATTTTTTAAGTTCTTCATCGCTTAAGATATTATTCTTTTTCAAAAATTCAAACTGTTCCCAAAGGTGGGCGGATTCAATAGTTTCCGGCCAGTCGGAATTAATACAAAATTTAACTTTATTTTCTACAAAAGTACGAAGGATAAATTTTAGTTCTTCTATATTTTTTACAGCCTTAGTAACTATATTTGACAGAGGGCATATTTCAAGCACAATATTTCTTTTTACCAATTCTTTCATAAGTTTTTTATCGTAAGCGGCTAAAATTCCATGTCCAATGCGGGAGGGATTAATAAATTCGATTGCCTCCCACATATCATTTGCGCCTTTTTCCTCGCCGGAATGACAAGTAACTTTTAAGCCTGCATTTTTTGCTTTTTGGATTAAGGTTTTGTAATCCTTGAAATGAAAGTTTTTATCCGGCGGTCCTGCAAAATCAATCCCGACAATACCGCGTCTTCTGTATTTTATTGCTTTTTCAATAATTATCGCATTTTTGCCAAAACTAAATTCGCGAGCCATACAAAAAATAAGACCGGCTGAAAGTTTTTCGTACTCTAAAAGCGCTCTTTCCATACCCCTTAGCATTGCCATAATAATATGGTCTAAGTCTTCCTGCCCCTCGTGATTGTGCTTCATCGGGTTATTCCGGATCTCCAAAAGCGTAATGCTATTTGACCTATAAGCTCCGCTTAATATTTCGTATGTTGCTTTTTCAACAGCGTAAGTTCCAGAGCTTAATTTATTTAATAACGGATGATAGATAGTATTGAAGTAATCGTTTAACTGCATTTTTTTTTGAGGAGATAATGTTATATAGTTTATAAAGTCCTGATATTCTCTTTTTGGCAATTTAAATCCTTGCGCATGGGCAATTTGCCAGTAGATGGAAGGGTTTATAGATGTAGATAAGTGAGCATGAAGCTCTGCGTATTCTTCCATATCTGATTATACTATAAATAGTCCATTTGATGTCAAGTGGTTCAAACAGTGATTGCATTATTTATCTCAAGATAATTGTGTCTGTCCGGACCGTTGGTTCCCGAAGTTATAGGATAGCCAAGCCGGGCTTGCAAAAACGCCATAAATTTAACGGCGTTTATTGGAAGATCTCTTAGGCTTTTTGCTTCCATACATACTACTCCATCCCATCCCGGGAGGATAACATATTGCGGCTCTACATTTTGTTGGTAGTGAAGTCCGGGTTGATATTGTACATTTTCACCGGTTTTTTTGTCTTTGTACGCAACACATACTTTAATTTGAGTATCTTCTCGTGCAACATCAAGGTGGGTAACAGCCATTTCTTCGATTCCAGCCATAGCGGCATTATACGCAAGGAAGGGAAGGTCTATATGCGCAATGTCCCGGGGTCTCCTTGTTGTAGTACCGTATTCATTTGCTGTCTTTCTTACGTATACAGACCATTCACCATCTTCACTTTCTGGATGTATGTGGGTTGGCATTATGCGTTCTCCAACGCTTGACATGTATGGGACTTTCACAACACCTATTCGTTCAGATATTTTTTCTTGTGTCCAAT
>MFNZ01000012.1:0-9773 GCA_001782195.1 Candidatus Levybacteria bacterium RIFCSPHIGHO2_02_FULL_37_13 | reverse complement strand
GTTGCATCCCAAAACGCCTGTTTATGCATTGTATATACATTTGTTGCCATATCCCGATCTATAATCCACGAACGGGCAACTTCCAGTCTATCCAAAAATTCTTGCTTTGTTCCGACGACTTGTTTTTCTTCTCTGCCGGTAAGTCTGGATTTTTTAAAGTCAGGGACTTCCATTGTTGCAAGATCCATCCCATGTCCATCCAGATCTCTTTGTTTTAATTCATAATATTTGGCGAATTTTTTTCTCCATTCGTTATCAAGCAAATCCCTTACATGTTTTCCTGTTTTGTCTATGTGATGAGCATTGGCAGGGCCTATTCCTCTTCCTGTTCCTCCTTTTGTAGCATCTTCTTTTTGTCTATTGGCAACCTCCTCGGCTCGTTCGATGTCTGTAGCAAGAATTGCATCTTGAGATAAGAAGAGTTTGCCGCGAAGATCACCAACAGAATCTTCTACGTATTCAACTTCTGTTTTCAGATCCTGAGCATGGATAATCATTCCCTGGTCCATAATACCAACTGTTTCCTCATACATTATTCCGGATGGCACAAGGTGGAGATCTAGTTTCTTCCCATCTTTTTCGACTGTATGTCCGGCATTATTACCTCCTTGGAATCTAATAACATTAACAGATTTTACGCCTGGAATTTTAAGCATTGCCTCCAGTTTGTTATCAACAATTCTTCCTTTTGCTTCGTCTCCCAGCTGGGTTCCGATAATTGCAATTGTATTTTCACGAGCCAAATGCTCAAAACGACGCATTGCTCCGTTTGGCCAGCCTAGTTCAATTTGACCTTGGTTGTATATACGATCGCGATCTTCGAATGGATCAACAAGATGTGGAAAATCTTTAAGAAATTCCTGCCTTTTTGGTAGTGGAAGATTACGAAGATTTTCTACTGTTAACATCTGATGGAAGTATATGAAAAGTTGTTGGTTGTGTCAAGAATGAAATACATAAACGTTTAGAGTATAATACTTTCATGATTCTAGTTGTTGATTTTGGGGGACAGACAGCGCATCTTATCTTTCGGCGCGTAAGAGAGTTTGGCGTTGAGGCAAAAATTGTGTCTCCGGAAGAGATTCTTCCCCTTCGACAAACTCAGGGTCAGAATGACATAAGGGTTAAGGGAATTATTCTCTCAGGTGGTCCTTCATCAGTCTACGAAAAAAATGCTCCAACAATTGATCCGAAGATTTTTTCATTAGGTATCCCTATTCTTGGAATCTGTTATGGACTTCAACTTACAGCGTATTTATTAGGAGGAAAAGTAGTTTCAGGAAAGAAAGAATATGGTCCCGCTGAATTGAAAATTTCAAATTTCAAATTTCAAATTTCAAATGAATTGCCGCAGCAATTCATAGTCTGGATGTCTCATGGAGACGAAGTAATCTCATTGCCCAAAGGATTTGAAACGATTGGCTCTACAGAACATGTTCCATTCGCGTTTGTGGAAGATAGTAAGCGGAAAATAATTGGATTGCAATTCCATCCGGAAGTTGAACATACGGAATTTGGCAGGATTATTTTGGAGAACTTTGTAAAAATTTGCAAATTATCAGTAAATCCTAAAGAAATTGACATAAGATCGATAGAGAAGGATGTAGAAGAAAAAGTTGGAGATTCTTATGTTATTGGCGCGGTTTCAGGGGGGGTTGATTCAGCTGTTGCTGGAATTTTAACTGCTAAAGCGATAGGGGATAGATTCATTCCAATTTATGTTGATAATGGCTTGATGAGAAAAGGAACAGAGGAACATGTGAAAAGAATTTTTTCACAACACGCAAATATTAATCCTATAGTTATAAATGCGGTAGGGGAGACCATTTCAAAATTAAAAGGAATTACGGATTCTGAAGAAAAAAGAAAAATTATTGGCAATTTTTACATTGAAATTTTTGAAAAAGAAATGAAAAAATTACAAAATTCCAAAAAAGATGTAAAGTTTTTATTACAAGGGACTATTTACTCAGATGTTATTGAGTCTCAAGGGACAAAGCATGCAGCCAAAATAAAAAGCCATCATAATGTGGGTGCTTTACCCAAAAATATGAAGCTAAAACTTCTTGAACCCTTGCGACATTTCTATAAAGATGAAGTACGAGCAATTGGCCAAAAACTTGGTTTGCCGGATGAATTTATTAACAAGCAGCCATTTCCAGGTCCTGGTTATGCAGTTAGAATTAGAGGAGAAGTTACAAAAGAAAGATTGATAATGGAAAGACAAGCGGATGATATTGTTTTGGAAGAATTAAAAAAGGCAAATATTTTAGACAAAGTTTTTCTTTCGTTTCCGGTTTTGACTAACGCGTTTTCAACTGCTGTTAAAGGAGATGGAAGACATTTTGGCGAAGTGGTTGCTTTAAGAGTAGTTGAATCAAAAGATGTGATGACTTCGACTTGGGCACGACTCCCCTACGATGTTTTACAAAAAATTTCATCAAGAATAGTTAACGAAGTGCCAAATGTTTCCCGTGTTGTCTACGATATCACCACCAAACCCCCGGCGACAATGGAATGGGAATAAATCCTGATGTCATCCTGAGTGTAACGAAGGATCTCCGTTCGAGATTCTTCACTTCGCCAAGTCAGACTTGGCTTCTTTCAGAATGACAACCGCAGATCATAGAATAAACTTTTCAATCACATCCGCTACTCCATCTTCTTCAACAGGTGGGGCTACATAGTCAGCGATTGCTTTTAGGTCATTAACTGCGTTTCCCATCGCAATTTTTAATCCACATGCCATAAGAAGAGGAAAATCATTGTATCCGTCCCCAACACCAATAATATCATGTGTTTCTATATTGAGTAATTTAGCAATATGAACAATTGCATGTTGTTTTGTTGCAGATGCGTGAGTGATACTTACATCAATCTTTCCATTTTTCCATGATGGCATTTTATGAACAGAGATCGTAGAGATAGGAGACAATTCATTTATAAAGTTATCTGCTTCTTTTAACTTAAATCCCTGAATCCATAACTGGGTAGTTTTTTGATGGATATTTTTTTTTGAAAGTATTTCTTCTTTAGTATTGCCTGGAATATGAATTGGAATGGATAGTGTTTCCGCAAGTTTGCTAATTTCCATAACATCTTGAGTGAGCAGTTGTTGTTCAAAAATAATCTTTTTAGAAAAAGTATCGATGATTTGCGCTCCTCCAACAATAATGGATGGTCCGGAAAGATTTAGGTGATCAAAAATGTGCGAAAGGATAAAGTACGGCCTTGAGGTTGCGACGCCAACATGCAGGATTTTGCTTGCTTTTGCTATTGCGTCTGTTACTTTTTTTGACGGCATGCCGTCACGTTTGTTTGGAACTAGTGTCCCATCAACATCAACAATTAGAGCCTTGTATTTCTTTTTCTGTTTAATGCTTGATGACTTCATGGTTATTGGATTGTAATAAAGGAAGATAGGAAAAGCAAGGATATAAGTGGTACAACCACGCTCAGCGTGGTACAATATGCGGACTTCCGTATGAAAGAAAAAAAGACAATAATTGTGGGTGTAACAAGCGGGATTGCGGCGTTTAAAACGCTCGATCTTGTAAAATCGCTAAAAAAAGACGGAGCTGAAGTTTTTGTAGTTATGACCAAGAGCGCAATGGCAATGATTCCTGCTTTTGAATTTAAAAAAGCATCCGGGAACAAAGTCTATAGCGAGCTTTTTGAAAAAGGGTTTGATTACAAAAATATTCTTAAGATTCGTAAGGTAGATCATATTGATTTGGCAGATAAAGCAGATGTTGTTGTGATTGCTCCTGCAACAGCAAATATAATTGCAAAAATCGCGCATGGTATTGCTGATGATTTCTTAACAACAATACTTCTGGCAACAACAGCTCCTGTAATTGTCTGTCCGTCTATGAATGTCCATATGTGGGGAAATCCTCTTGTGCAAGAAAATACTGCTAAGCTAAAAAATTTAGGTTATCTTATTGTTGAGCCGGAAGTTGGTAAACTTGCGTGTGGGTATGAAGGAAAAGGAAGACTCGCGCATATACAGATTATTAAAGATGAGGTCGTCAGGCAGTTAAAATATAGAAATTTTCTTGCAGGGAAAAAGATAATAGTCACAGCAGGAGGAACTATTGAAAAAATAGATGATGTTAGATATATTGCTAATCGAAGCACCGGTAAAATGGGAGTTGCCATTGCCGAAAGCTGTTTTTTGCAAGGCGCTAAGGTACTTTTGGTGCGTTCAAAAACGTCAGTAGCCACTCGCTATGACATCAAACAGATGGTATTTGAAACAGCAGATGAACTGGAGGAAATTCTCAAAAGAGAAGTCAAAAAATACGATGTTTTGTTCCAAACAGCAGCTGTTTCTGATTTTACAGTAGATAATCAAAGCTCGGGTAAGTTGGATAGTAAAAAGAGCATTACGCTAAGGCTTTCTTCCCGAAAAAAAATCATTACACAAATAAAAAAATGGAATCCCAAAATCAAACTAATTGTATTTAAAGCTGTCTGGAATAATTCGGAAAAAATACTTATCAAAGAAGGAGAAGAAAAGCTTAAGGAGAGCAATGCCGAAGCTGTTGTTGTAAATGATGTGAGCAAGTCCGACCGCGGATTTGGGGCAGATACAAATGAAGTTTTTGTTGTAACAAAAAAAGGTTCAAAGAAGAAAATTCCTCTTGCGAAAAAACAAAATGTTGCGGTGCTAATAATTGATTTTTTGGTTAAAGAGAATATTCTCTAGCTTTTTTAAAAGTTGTATTTTTCCATCAGTATTATTCTCTATTTTAAAATGTTCAACATTTGGTTTTTCGAAGAGTTTTACCATTCCCTTAACATAATTTAAATCAAGGTCATTTCTTTGCAGAAAACGTTTTTCTCTTAATGCGTTTTCAGTTTGTACCAGAATGAATCTTGCATGAGGTAAGGATTTGAGAAGTCGGTTGCGGTATTTTTCTTTTATAAATGTTTGCGCAACAACTAAATGTTTTTTGGTTTTGTGTAACTGCGAAACTTTACCAATGAGATTTTTAAAAAAAACATCGCGCATAGAGTCATTGAAAAGTTTTTTTTCTTTTAAAGCTTGCTGCATTTCATCGGTTAAGTCACGATCTCCTTCGTAGAAATAAAAACCGAACTCATCCCTGAGAAGGTTGCCAACATAGGTTTTTCCAGCCCCAGGTAATCCAAATACTATCAATAACATAAGAGCAACATTGTACCAAATTGGAAATGTAAGTGATACAATACAGGCGCCGCGTCAAACGCGGCTGTGGCTATGGATGATGTTGCACGGGTTCGGGAAAAAATAGATATAGTCTCGCTTATTCAGGAATATATTCCTCTTAAAAAAATGGGCAGAAATTTTAAAGCTCTTTGCCCTTTTCATAGCGAGAAAAGTCCGTCTTTTGTTGTTTCGCCGGAGCGGCAGATTTGGCATTGTTTTGGAGGATGCAGTAAAGGCGGTGATTGTTTTACTTTTTTAATGGAATATGAAAATTTAGAGTTTATTGAAGCGCTTCGGATCTTAGCTAAAAAAGCAGGCATTGAGCTTAAAACCTCCGGTTTCCAGGCAGGATTGTCATCAAAAAAAGATAAGATTTATATTCTCAACAACAAAGCTCTAGAATTTTATCACTTTGTCCTTACCAAACATAATGTCGGCAAAAGAGCTCTTTCCTATTTGATTAACGACAGAAAGATTGATCTTAGGCTTATAGAAACTTTCATGATTGGTTTTTCGCCAAAAAGCTCGAATGCTTTGTCAAATTATCTTATCAATAAAAAGGGGTACAAAAAAGAGGATCTGATAGAAGCGGGACTTGCATTCTATAAAGGTAATGATATCGCTGACTTTTTTAGAGAAAGAATTATGTTTCCTTTATCAGATCACAGAAATAATGTCGTGGGATTTTCAGGACGCACAATAGATGATAAAGCGTTTGGCGGAAAATATATAAATACAAGAGATACGATTGTTTACCACAAAGGGAGTATGTTCTTTGGTTTAAACAAAGCGTATGAGGATATTAAAAAGAAAGATCATGCAATTGTAGTTGAGGGAGAATTTGACGTTATTTCTATGTTTAAAGAAGGCATTAAAAATACTGTTGCGGTAAAAGGAACTGCTTTAACAGAAGATCAAGCGAGGCTTCTCTCGCGTTTTACCCAAAACGTCAGTCTTTGTTTTGACCAGGACGAGGCAGGATATAGCGCAACAAAAAGAAGTCTTGCAGTTTTAGAGAAAGAGGGATTCAATATAACGGTTATTGAAATAACAAGCGGCAAGGACGCAGACGAGGCGATAAAAAACGATCCTATCTCTTTTAAAAAAGCAATCAAAGAGAGTGTGGGTATTTATGATTATCTACTTTCGCGTTTATTGTCATTGCATAATAAAAACACAATTGAGGGAAAGAAAAAAATTGCGGATGAATTATTGCCCGCTATTTCGAGGATTGAAAACGAGATTGTTAAAGAACATTATCTTAAAAAACTAAGCGTTGAGCTTGATACTTCGCACGAAAGTCTTACGAAACAACTTGAAAGAATAGAGAAAAAGGAAGTTATCGGGGAAAACGCGGCGTTTGTAAAAGTTAATAAATCTTCAAGAAGAGAAATATTGGAAGAGTATTTGTTGGCGCTTGTTATTCAGGATGAAAGAGTAAAGTCAGTTTTTGAAAAGAGTGTTGAAGCCCTGAAAGACTACATGTTTGAAACACCCTCGTATAAGAAAATTTTGGATAATCTTTCTGAGTATTTTAAAAAGCACGATTTGTTTGATAGTAAAAAGTTTTTAAGCGTGTTGCCTTTGGAGTTAGTTAAAATATTTGACACATGTTTCCTGTTCCCTCTGCCTAAGTTTTTAGATAACGCTATATATGAAGAAGAGGTCGAGAAAGTAGCAAGAGAATTAAGAATGATATTTTTAAAAAATAAAATAAAAGCTACGTCGTTAAATCTTAAAAATCAGGAAAAAGAAAAACACACCAAAGAAATAGAATCGCTTGAGAAAGAAGTATCAATGCTTATCCATCTATTATCCCGACCTTAAATTGTGGTAAAATACCTTTATAATATGAAGCATAAAGCAGTAAACATAATATCAGACATAGTTATGTCTGCAAAAAAAAGAGGGTATATCACCCAGGATGAAGTTTTGTCCATTTTTCCAAAACCGGAAGAGCATTTGGACGAACTTGACGAACTTTATAAAAAGCTTTTAAAATCAGGCGTTGATGTTTTCGAATCTGTAGCAAAAGATCCGGATGGCCAAAAACCCATAGAAGAATTGGAAAAAGAGCTGGAAGCATTAACTGTTTTGGCCGAAGGGACGGTTTCCGATCCTGTAAGGATGTATCTTAAGGAAATTGGGAGGATTCCTCTTTTAACGTTTGAACAGGAGATATCTTTGGCAAAAAGGGTTGAGAAATCAGATAGAAAAGCAAAACAGGTGTTAATAAATTCAAATTTGCGGTTGGTAGTATCTATTGCCAAAAAATATGTAGGACGGGGTTTAACGCTTCTGGACTTAATTCAGGAAGGAAACCAGGGGTTAATAAGAGCAGTTGAAAAATACGATTGGAGAAGAGGCTATAAATTTTCAACCTATGCGACGTGGTGGATTAGGCAATCAATAACTAGAGCGATTGCGGATCAGGCAAGAACTATTAGAATTCCTGTTCACATGGTTGAAAATATAAATAGGTTTTTGCGAACATCCAGAAGGCTTATGCAGGAACTAGGCCGGGAGCCAACGCCTGAGGAAGTAGCAAAGGTTTTGGGGATTGATCCGGAAAAAGCTTTGGAAATTATCAAAATTTCCCAGGAACCCGCAAGTCTTGAGACACCGGTCGGAGATGAAGATGACAGCAGACTTGGTGATTTTATTCATGATGCCGCGGCTCCTACTCTTTTTGATTCGGCATCGAGAGAACTTCTTAAAGAACAGGTAGAGCAAGTATTAAGCTCTTTATCCGATAGAGAGCGAAGAGTTTTGATAGAACGCTTTGGACTAAAAGACGGCAAACAAAAAACTCTTGAAGAAGTAGGGCGCATGTTTGCGGTAACTCGGGAAAGAATAAGACAAATAGAGGCAAAAGCTCTTCGCAAACTCCGCCACCCTTCAAGAGGAAACAAGCTCAGGGATTATTTAGGGGACTAATTGGTTGTAGTATAATAAGGTTGTCATGGGGGCTTCACAAGAAACAAAAGAACGGACACAAAGCGCCCAAGAACGTGAACCAAAAGTTCCTATAGCATTAAAAGGAATTATCAATGGTATTGTTTTCAGCGTTGAAGATATTAGCGGATATAAATTTTCCCCGGAACAAAAATCAAAATTAAGAGAAATTGAAAAAAGAATAGTCGAGTTTACTCCAAAATTTTTTAGAATTGCTCAACGAGCTGTTGCTGTTGGAGCGATAATAGCAATCGGTAATTATTATCAGACACATCCGGAGTTAGAGAAAACAATAGATGAAAATGGCCAAACCATATATACGCATGAAGACGCAAGGACAACTCATTATTTAAATATACTTGCGGGAAGAGAAAAATTTACACAAGAAGATCTGGAAGCAGAACTTAGGCCAGGTATAATAAGTAAACTTAAAGAGAAAAGAATTCCAATCCCTAAAAACTTAGAAGAAATGTCTTTAGATGAGGTTTATACTTTATATTACAACAATACAGATCCTTCTAGCATAGAAAAACCGGATGTCTACAGAGACCTCAATAAAGTATGGATTCAAATGATAAATGATCAAAATACACTTAATTATTTTGTGGATAAGTATAACTTGGTTTGGGAACTTGAGAAAGAGTCTGGAAATCCGCGAATACGTTTTGTTGCAGACCGGGGCATAACTACTATTGCATCTCCCAAATTTAAAGATGCAGATAAATATGATCCGGTCACAAATACTGTACTTATAACTTCAGGTAGTTTCTTTGATCCTAATAATGGATTTATGGATGAAGTGAGTCATTCAAGACAATTTGGCGATAACCCATTCGGATCTTATTCAAAAGGCATTCGTGATTTAGTAACTGCTATTATAGTGGGTAGGTTTGATATGCTAAGAATAGAAGAAGAATATGATTTGCTTTATAATAAGCCTGGTTCTTTAGAATATGAAGCGCATAATATAATTAAACCGGTTCTTCAAAATAAATATCCCCTACCCTAACCCCTTGTATTCTTCTTTTACTTCTTCTTTGTAATTTTTCATTAATTTTTGGATTTTGGGGTCGATTACTATTTGACAGTAGGACGCGGATTTATTCTTATCATAATAATTTTGGTGGTAATTTTCTGCTTTGTAGAAATTGGTAAATGGAACAATTTCTGTTACAACTGGATCTTCATACTTTTTTGAATCTTCAATATTCTTTTTTATTTTTTCCGCTATTTTTTTCTGTTTTAAAGAGTGATAAAAAATTGCCGATCTATATTGAGTGCCTATGTCATTGCCCTGTTGATTGAGAGTTGTTGGGTCATGCAAATGCCAAAATACGTCTAAGATTTTGTCATAAGAAATAACTTTAGGATCAAATTCAATTTGAATCGTCTCGGCATGTCCGGTTGTTCCGGAACAAACATCTTCGTAGCTCGGGTTTTCCTTGTCTCCACCTGCATAGCCGGGCATTACAGAAATAACTCCTTTTAGTCTTTTAAAAATAGCCTCGGTGCACCAAAAACACCCCCCAGCCAAAGTGGCTTTTTCTAACATACAAATATTGAATAAGTTACGAAACATTTTAGACATTTCGTAACTATGGATCATTACGCCAAGGCTTACCCA
>MFNZ01000011.1 GCA_001782195.1 Candidatus Levybacteria bacterium RIFCSPHIGHO2_02_FULL_37_13 | reverse complement strand
GGGGATATTTCCCCGGAGCTTCAAGAAATCTTTACAAGCTTAACTTAAAAAAGATTTCTAAAAAAGATGATTTTGTTTTAATTGGTCCAAGCGGAATAGACGGAACAATGTCTTATGTAAAACAGTGTGTTGATTTTGGATTGAAATTTATGTTCGATCTTGGTTTTGTTGTAACAGAAATAAGTAAGGAAGAATTGAGATATGGGATTTCTCATGCTGATATTATTATCGGGAATGATTATGAGATTGCTATTATGAGAAAGAATTTGAAAGACTGGAAAAGAATTTTGAAACATAAAACGTTAATAACAACACTTGGAGAAAAGGGCGCTCAGATCAATACAGCAAATAAAACAATTTTTATTAAACCGTCTGTTCGAAGAATAGTAATAGATCCAACAGGCGCCGGGGACGCATATAGAGCTGGATTTTTAGCGGGAATTGAAAAAAAATTTAATCTGCAAATTGCAGGCCAAATGGGTGCGGTAGCAGCTTCTTTTGCCATAGAGCATTATGGCTCACAAGAACATAAGTTTACTATAAAGGAATTTAAAAATAGATATAGACAAACGTATGGAAGTGTGTTAGGGTTATAAACTATGCGGAAAAAAGATTTTGATGTTAAAGATTTATCCTTGGCAACTGAAGGGAAGCTGAAGATAGGGTGGGCTGGTCGACAGATGCCGGTTCTTCGTTCTATCAAAGATAGATTCGCAAAAGAAAAGACTCTGAAGGGATTGACAATTGGCGCTTGTTTGCATATTACAAGTGAGACTGCAAATTTACTTATTACGTTAAAAGCAGGCGGAGCAAAGGTTGTTGCAAGTGCTTCCAATCCCCTATCAACACAGGACAATGTTGCGGCTTCTTTGGTTAGAGATTACAAAATTCCAACGTATGCGATTAAGGGTGAAGATAGTAAGACTTACTATAGTCATCTGAATAATGTTTTAGATTATAATCCTCAAATTACAATGGATGACGGAGCAGACCTTGTTAATCTACTCCATACAAAAAGAAAAAATCTTATCAAAAATATTATTGGTTCGTCTGAGGAAACAACAACAGGAGTAATTAGGCTTAAGGCAATGGAAAAAGACGGGGCATTAAAATTGCCTGTCATTGCTGTTAACGATTCCGACACAAAGCATTTGTTTGATAACCGTTATGGAACAGGACAATCAACTGTTGACGGAATTATTCGCGCGACCAATGTTCTTTTGGCAGGCAAGAATTTTGTGGTTGCAGGGTATGGTTGGTGCAGCCGTGGTATTGCCATGCGGGCAAATGGAATGGGCGCTAATGTAGTAATAACCGAGATAAATCCGGTTCGGGCTTTGGAAGCGGCAATGGATGGGTATAGAGTAATGAGAATTAATGATGCGGCGAAAATTGGTGATATTTTTGTGTCTGCAACCGGAGATAAGCATGTGATTTCGTTAGAAATCATTAAATTAATGAAAGACGGAGCAGTAGTTGCCAATTCAGGACACTTTGACGTAGAAATTGATATGGCAGGGCTTGAAAAAATAAAAAAATCCAAACGACGGATTCGTCCCTCCCTTGATGAATATGTTTTGAAAAACGGGAAGAAAATTTATATTCTTGGTGAAGGAAGGTTGGTAAATTTGGCCGCGGCAGAAGGGCATCCGGCAGAGGTAATGGATATGTCATTTGCAAATCAGGCCTTAGCGGCAGAGTATCTGGTGAAGAATAAAGGAAAATTATCGCCTAAAGTTTATGTTCTGCCAAAAGAAATAGATGATAAAATCGCAATGTTAAAACTAACATCCATGGGAATTTCAATAGACAAATTAACAAAAGAACAATCGAAATACCTTTCCAGCTGGCAAGAAGGCACGAAATAATATATAATAATTGTGTTTGCGGATGTAGTTCAGTGGTAGAACGTCTCCTTGCCAAGGAGAAGGTCACCGGTTCGAATCCGGCCATCCGCTCAAAGTTACGGCGGGCAGGCAAGGAGAAGTATCTGTCCGACCTGCCCTACCAAAATTGCAGCACGAAGCGTATTCGAATAGAATTGAAAAGCTGAATGCTAAAATTGGGAGGGTTCCCGTCTCCCGCTCTTAATGAAAATACTAAGCTCTGCGTTTAATCATAACAAAAGAATACCTGCTAAATATACATGCGATGGGGAGAATATTAGTCCCCCACTCCAATTTTTGGAAGTTCCAGAATCGGCGAAAAGTTTAGTATTAATAGTTGATGATCCGGACGCACCTTCAAAAGTTTGGGTTCATTGGGTAGTATATAATATCAATCCTCAAACATCAAAAGTCAGAGAAAATAGTGTTCCGGAAGGCGGAGTTGAAGGCATGACGGATTTTGGAAAGCCAGGCTATGGCGGCGCTTGTCCTCCGTCAGGAGCCCATCGCTACTTTTTCAAGCTCTACGCTTTAGATACTATTCTTGATCTTCCCCAAAGCGCAACCAAGCAAATGGTTGAAGAAAAAATGCAAAGAAATATTATTGATAGAGCGGAACTAATAGGTCTTTATAGTAGAACTTGAAAAACTTTAGTTAAAGATTTTCCTATTTTCTTTAAACATTTTTGTATATTTGATTAGATTGTTTGCAAATTTTGTCATTCTTGTTCTGTACATTTCTTCTATCAAATCATCCTCACCAAGTGCTTTGCGGATTCTGGGAACATTCACAATTACATCAGGCATAAGCCACGCATGTAGCGCACGTGTTGCCATCATTAGCTGAACTGTTGCGCCAGAATTGCCAAAAGATCCCCCGCCTCCCATAATTCCAACCACTTTTCCATGCAAGAAATCAATATCTTCCAAAAAGTCCATCCAATCAAGAGCGTTTTTTAAAGCGCCTGACATGCTCCCGTGATACTCAGGAGAAATAAAAACAAGCCCATCTGCCTCTACGGTCAGCTTTAGTAAAAGTTGAACATTGGCATTATTCAGGCTTATTTTTGCATCATACATAGGAAGTGGATTTTTGCCAAGATCAAATACTCTATATTCCACATCATCATTTCTAAAATATTTTTTAGAAATTTGAGCAAGTTTTGCAGTTTGACTATCAGGTCTTACTGCTCCGGTGATAGCTAAAATTTTAATTTTGCTATTCATATTTTTTAATAAACCTCCTTAAAGCATCTTTAGCGTTTTTCCTGATCATTTCATAGTGAAATGGCAGGATCATTTCAAAATCATACTGCAAAAGTTTTTTCGCGCTTTGCAATCTTTCTTTTGGATCTCCGCTTACGCCATCGTCATCTTTTATAAAATCTCTTATTTCGCCTAGACTTGTCCCTTGAACCTCGTCTCCGGAAAACAAGATTTTATTTTTGCTATCTAAGATGGACATGCTTCCCGGAGAATGTCCAGGATTATGAATAACTTTTAAATGACTGTTAAATTCAAATCCATCATTAATAAGGTAATCAGGTTTTACACTAAGCCATTCACTATTAACGTTGTCATTGTGTAAATAGATTTTTGCTTTATATTTTTTTTGCAAAACGTCCCCGTGTCCCCCGGTTGGTCCATGACTCATAAAAATTTTTATTGGTTTTCCTGTGTGAAGAATAAAGTCTTCATGCTCTTCTGTTAAATCTTGCGGGCCGTCAATAAGCAAAATAAAATCATCCTCCTCAACAAGATAAGAATTAACTTTTTCTATGTAATATTTTTGGTTGGGGAAACGGTAGACGTTATTAGCGATTCTAAATTCAGGATTTATAATGGTTTTGTGACCATGGGCTTTCCAATCAGCAACCCCGCCTGAGTATTCCATAATATTTGTATACCCCATTTTTACTAAGTTTTTATAGCAGCGGATACTTGAATTGCAGGTAAAACCATCGCAAGACGTAACAATTAACTTATCTTTTGAGGGCAAAAGCTTTGAAGCTTTGTCTGCAACATATTTCCATCTTAAATTGACCGCATTTAGCAAGTGTTCCCAATTAAAGTAATCAACTCCCCTGCAATCAAGCAAAATAAATTTTTTATTGATCTTCATTAAATTGTATAACTCCTGGGTTGTTATCTCTTTCATATTAGTATTTGATTTGTGATAATGCGCTGTCAATAAAGCTTTTAAGATTGACAATCGTTTCCTTGTTCGGACGGCAGTATAAATATTTTCCGTTTTTTGAACAATCAATAATTTTTGCGTCCTGCAAATCTTTTATGTAGGATGAAACAGTTGATTGAGGAAGCTTAAGATCTTTCATAATTCCTGTTACGCAATTTCCGGTGTAACCGGACTGAGAGTTGATATCACAGTCACAACCCTCGGATAAGATTTTTAGGAAAATCTTGAGTCTCAAAGGGTTGCCAAGCAACTCAAACGATCTGTTTATTTTTTGGATAAATTCGACTCTTTTCATATCACGTTTTTACGATATGTATAATATATCACATTTTCACGATATGTCAAGAGTCAAAATAGTTATTGAATTTCATTTTTAGATAAATTACAATATAGTCGCTTATGCCTATAGAGAGAGAAGTGAGGCTTGGGCCAATAGTGTTGAAACGTTTTCCAGTTAAGCCTGGTAAAAATTTCGACTCTGATGCGGGTAACTATGGAATATGGTGGCTTGCTGATAGGAGAAGAAGACGAGTCAACATATTAAGCCCTGATTCTGTAGGTATTATAACGGAATGGAAAAGTACCATTGGGAGTAGAGGATTTGGAGAGCAAGAAGTTTTAAAATCTGATGAAATTAACGGAATTAATATTGCAAGTAGGATTCCTGGAGTAAGCTACAGATTAAAATATCACTCGGAAGTTAGTTCAAAATAAAATAACTACAATCACCTTCACTCATTGGGGGTTTTCTGAGATGCCAGCTTATAATAACTGGTTTTGGTTTTGCCGAATTTTTCAGGTTCTTTGTCCGGTTGATAAATAGGTTTCTTCATGGTATTATCCTCTTCTAATGAGTTCAAAGTCAGAGACATTTCTGGTAACAGGCGCAAGTGGTTTTATCGGTTCTCAGCTTGCAAGACATTTGCACAATGAAGGAGCACATGTTTTGGCAGGAATGAGAGATCCGGATAAAGGAAAATTTTTGACTTCTCAGGGAATTGAAGTAGTAAAGTTTGATCTTGAAAAACCGCAGGACTTTCAACAAGTATTGCCACGAGTACGAACTATTTTCAATGTAGGCGCATGGATGGGAAGAGCACCTATGGGAACGGAAGAAGCGTATCTCAAGCAACAAAGGGGCGAGAAATTAACAAGACAAGAACAGTTTCAAGCAGAAGCATGGGGAACAAATGTCATTGGAAACAGAGATTTAATTGACGCAGCAATAAGAGCTAACGTTAGAAGATTTGTTGATACCAGCAGCGTTGCCGTATATGGTCTTCCTACAAAAGGAATTATTACAGAAGAGTCCCCTACTGCGCCTTATGATGCTTACTCTGAGACAAAGCTTGCATCAAAAGGGGTATTGTTTGAGAGAAAATACGAAATAGAGGTTGTAATAATTAGGCCGGCTCAGGTAATAGGAGAACAAGATAGCAGATGGACACTGCAGCCATTCGAAAAAGTAAGGGATGGTCAAATAGTCCTGGTAGGATCAGGAAAAGGAACCTTCAATCCAACATACATAGGAAATTTGGTTAAGCTATTTGAGCTAGCTTCGCAAAAAAGTGAAGCTGTTGGGCAAGTGTATAATGGCGTTGATACGACAATAACTTTTGGTGAATATGTCCAATATTTTGAAAGAATGCTTGAAATAGAAGCAAAAAGGCTTCGGGCGCCTTTATGGTCGGCTGTTCTTGCGGCGCGCGCTTTAGAATTTGTATCGCCACTAACGCGAATACACCCACCCCTATCGGGTTCTGATTTGAGATTTTTAGATGGCCAAGTTTCTTTCAGCAATGAAAAAGCCAGAAAAGAGCTTGGTTGGGTTCCTACAGTTTCAATTCCTCAAGCAATGGTCAACATTGAGAATTGGTTAAAGGAGACTGGAAAGTTGTCTTCCGCGTCTCGGAGTTGATATAGCTTCACAGGAAATCTATAGTTCGGAATCGAGTCCAAGCCGAGTATTTCCGATCCGGCTTAATTAGGATTCCGTGTTGTTTTTTTAGTCCTCTTTTGTTTTCTTCTAGGACTTTCCGATAGTCCTTTAGGGTAGTTTTTCTCTGTTGTAGAAATAGACAAACCATTTAAGAAAATATTCCCAGCGTTCTCTTTTAAGTCCTCTGTGAGCTAACCATCTTTTACCAAGGTGTCCGAATTGAGCTTCTATCTCATTGGTTGTTTTGGGCATCAAAGGATAGTCAAGGAATTTAAAACTTGTGTAAGGCAATTCCTGCAGGGTACGAACGGCTTTTCTTGGTCCTTTATGGATATGCCACCAATTGTAATTTATGTCATATCTTTTTTCTTTTAGAAATTCATTGTTTCTAGAAATCCAATCATTAAGTTTTTCCATCCACCACTTCAATGCTTCTTTCGATTCAATAAGCCATATATGATCAGCAATTCTTTTTAGTTCCTGAATACGGTAGTCTTTTGAATATCTTCCAATCGCACTAATAATACCTCTATGAAGGTGAGCAAGACATACTTGATGCGGAGTATAGGGAAATACTTCATTTACTGCGCTCACAATACCTGTTCCTCCGTCTGAGACAATACCTGTAAACAGATAGCTCTCCTTGATCTTTTTTAAATCTTTTTCAATTCTTGTTGCTGCTTCTCTTCCCATTGTTGATATGTGGAGAATTGTTAAATTTCCTGATTGCCTATACACCATTAAAACAAACCATCTTCCAAACCAGAGACCGTCTATTAAAAGAAAGGTTTGAGGAATATTAGATTGATCTAAAAGGGGAAGATCCGGAGAATCCTGCTCTAAGTATTCATGAAACTTTTCAACAAGATGCTGGATTGAATATCCTGAAAAAGAGGAAAGCATTTCATAAGTTAATCCCCAGAGAACATATTGCTTAAAAAGAGAAAACAGATAAACATTGGATTTCTTACTAGCTATTTGATGATAGATTCTGGTTACGCCACAGTTTGAACATCGATATCTCTTCTTTCCAGATGATGTTTTTCCCCATGTTGTAAGTTGTATACTACAGGATTTACATCTAGGACGTTTGTTGGCCACATCTTAGAACATTGTAACATAATAGATTACTAGGATAAGGAAATCGATTAATTATACCAACACGAAGGTTAATTAAGCCTCCGATCCTTATTTCTCCCTGTAAAATTCTTCAAGTGCGTTTCCGACATCATCAAGAGATATGTGTTTTGTTTTCTGTAATATATATAGATTATCAGGGACGGTATTAACTTCTTGTATTTCTTCAATCCCGGGAATTTTTTTATATGCCTCAAGAGGTGGACTTAGTAAACAGGAATTTGAAACATATACAATATGTCCGCCTACTTTAATAACCCGTAGAAATTCATGGGTAGCTCTAATACCCAATGGAATATTTACAATAGCCATAAAGGGATTAGGAGATGCCATGAGTTGGTCTGGATCTTTATGGTAGAGAGCATCAAATTTACCATCTCTAAACGGGAGACCCCAACTTATATCTTTCTCATAATCCTGGTAATAATAAAGACCACGTATTGAATCAGGCGAAGGCTGCTTTCCAAAGTGCTCGAATTCAAGTTCTGCATCAAAGTAGACAACTTTCTCAAAAATTCCATCAATTTTATCTGATCCTGAGCCTGGATAAAAAACCGTTTGGATATGGAATTGATCTCTTAATTGCGTAAGAGTTTCATCAAGAGTAGGACGATGTTCAATTACTCGCCGTGGAACTACTATTTGAGATTTCATCTCAGGCCGAGCAAGCTTTTTTAGAGCATTACGAAGCAGATTGGATGGTCTCAATCGCTCTGAAAATTCTGGCATAAAATCGATATTATATCAAGTATTGGATTGGTCGGCGAGTTTGTAGTAGGAGGTTTTGGTTTTGCCGAATTTTTCAAGAAGACCTTTTTTCACCAGTGAATGTAAAAGGCTGTGGGCTTGCTGGCGAGTAACTGATAAAGCATTTTGAATATCAGAGGTTCTTATTGCCTTTTTATCCAAGACGATTTGTAAGACTTCCTCTTCCCTAGACGAAACTATTACTCTTTTTTCTCCTTTAATTTCTTCAAGGCTTGTTTGTTTTAATTCATTTATTCGAGCCAGAGCCCCTTGAAGGGATACAGCAATTCCCTCCAGAAAATACTCAATCCACGCAGTGTTATCGCCTTTATCAGCCGTATGTAAGGTATCAGAATATAATTGTCTGTCTATATCATAAAAATCATCCAGTATAAAAAATTTGCTTACCTCGTAGTTGTTTAACAACAAATAATAAGTCGTAAGTATTCGGGCAAGCCTGCCATTGCCGTCGAAAAACGGATGAATATACGCGAATTCATGATGAAAAATTCCGGCTTTTATTAATGGGTGGATATCGCTTTGTTGACTTAGCCAATCATAAACATTTTTCAAAGCATCATCTATTTGGGTTGCAGAATGGAAAGGCGGGTTATGTTTGACTACGATTTCTACTTTTGTTTTATGTCCTACGAAAACAGGACCATTGCGGAATTTTCCCAAGCCTTCCCTTTCTAACCCTTGCATAAGGTCTAAATGGAGCTTTTGAGTCAGATCGGTTGAAATGGGCTTATGCTCTTTTGCAAGAACAGCGATTCTATTTAGAACCGCAAAATAATTTTTGACCTCTTTTTCGGATTTTGTGACCGGAATCTGATCGCCAAGCACAATATTTGTAACATCTTGCGGATTTAAGGGATTTCCTTCAATGCTTGTTGAATGATGAGTGGCAAGGACCAAATTTTCCTGCGATAGCTTCAAAGCAAGAGACGGGATCAGCTTTTCTGCAGTAAGCTGGCCATAAAGACGTTCTATTGAGGCTAGCTCATTTACAATCTTTGGTGTATACGCAAACTTAGGCTCAAACATATCGTTTTTAGACTATAAGGTACTTGTCATGCTGAATTTATTTCAGCATCTCGGATGAACCGGGATCCTGAATCAAGTTCAGGATGACACTTAATACATATCGTTATTATACTATACCACAAATCAATTGTCAAGGTATATGTAAATATAATTGTAAATACAGCTTTAGGAATTTAATTGTAAATATATTTGTAAAGGTAATTGTAAGCTTTGTTTTTATATACCGGATCGTAGCTATAATATCGATATGGGATCGTTACAGATAAGACGATCCAGTAAAAAGAAGATTTTAGCTTTGAATAACCGGTGTTTGTTGGTTTCAAACGTCGGGATTGCGTGTGGCTTGTCAACATTTGCTTTTTTAGAAAAATAATGTAGAATGCAAATGTATGTTAGGTGAGTTTGATAGAACGAGAGCAGAATTTGCTAAAAGTAGAGAAGTCGAACAAAGAGCAGCAGACAGTATGTGCAGAGTGATGTACGAACGCATTGGTAGCATGCTCCAAAAAGAGGGTAAGGGAGAAATCCATCCGGTAAAAGGATTTCTGCTTGAAATGTTAGAAATGGCGGGACATGGAGGTCTGGATTTTCAAGGTAGTTCAAAAGGCACTATGAGTCCTGAAGAGGAGACCAGCTACTGGTATTTATCACGAGATGTTGATTTTGATGGGGAAATGCATGAAGTAACAATTAGGGCATATGGCAACAAGGATCCTAATAAGGCAACAAGATCTTTTATGTGGATTGATGGAAGTCAGCATTTTATTGAGGTTTCAAAAGATCGTGGGGTGATGTGGGAGGAGGTAAAAAGAGGAAAACGAACTCATAATGTTCGTAAACAAAGAGCAAATATTGTAGAAGCGAGTTTTTTTGAAAACGTCCTCAACCGCTTTCAAACTCAAGTAGCAAAATCAGAATAGAAAAAGTTCGTTCTTAATTCGAATTTATCAAAGGTAGGATCATCTTTGTGAATCTTTTGTCTACATCTTGAGAAGGTAGTCTGATAAAAATATAAAGTTTACTTTGTCTTGATTGCGCAGGCGTTGCTTTGGGAAAATCAAGAACGATCTGAGGAAATTCGACCTCCTGATTAGTTTTTATTGATGATGCCTCTTGGTATCTATCAATATATCCATTGAAGTATTTTAGAAATGCTACGGTGGTTGCTGTGTTAGTTGACAGATAAGTGTGCGCATCATTGTCCTCAAGCGATATGCCAACGCTAACACCCTCTCTTTCTGAAAGCGAATTTATCTCGTAATTACCTCTTAAGGAAAACAGAAGTGCGTGTCTTAATTTTTGCATTTGTTCTTCGGTTAAAGTATCTCCTGCTAGATAATTTTTTTGTATGGGATAATCTCTGACAGTTAATACCGCCCGTATAGTTGGATCCATATCAACGCCTGGTCTTGTAAGTGCGCCATTTGGCTTTTCATTTTCTCTAAAAAATCTATTAAATTTTTTTAGTTCTTTATCGTAGTTGTATACGTCTTTTAGCCAATTTGTTATCCGAGCTACTCTTTCCTTCATTTAATTTGTTTCGAATTATAACATAAGAGACAATTTGATACGGAATCGATAAATAAATTTTATCTTTGAACACCCTGTGTTGTTTAGCTTCGTACGTCGGGAATCCAATTTTATTTAAAGCGTGGTGGTGTGGTTGTTGTAGCGGCGAAGGATTGGGATAGTTAATGCCATTATTCCAACAACAATTATAGTTCCTACTCCTCCGATGGCGACTGCAAATGGCGCTCCAATAAATGCCGCCATAATTCCTGATTGAAATTCTCCAAGCTGAGGCCCTCCCATAAAAAAGATCATGTTAATTGAGGTCATTCTTCCTCTTATGTAATTAGGAGTTGCCAATTGCCTGACAGTGTGTCTTATTATAGTGCTAACGCTATCCCCTGCTCCGACTACGAGAAGCGCCAAAAGAGAAAGTATAAAAGATTTGGATAATCCAAAAACGATTGTCCCCACTGCAAAAAATGCAATTGAAATAAGTAAAATTCTTCCCTGCTTTGAGAGTGTGCCCATGTGAGCTATAACAAATCCTGCAATAACTGCTCCGATTGAGGGAGCGGCATACATAAATCCCAAGCCCTGCGGCCCGACATGCAAAATATCTTTGGCAAATATTGGAAATAGCGCAGAGACAGATGAGAAGAAAGTGCTGAAGAAATCCAAAACCATTGTCGACCAGATAATGGTTTTACTTTTTACAAAACTTAATCCTTCCTTAATGGATCCAAGCGATAAGATCGATTGATTGTCTTTTATACTTCCCCGTGTTCTAATAAGGACAATTGACAATATTACAGCGATAAAAGACAAGCTGTTTATTAAATAGACAGGAACAACATTATATTTAGCAATCAAAAGTCCGGCAAGAACAGGGCCAACAATTGTTGATATTTGGAACATGATTACATTCAAGCTCATTGCGCTTGTTAAGTGTTTTTTGTCAACAAGGGATGGAATAAAAGCTTGTCGGGATGGAGTATCGAAAGAGATTGCAATCGCGGAAAGGGCAGTTATGGAATAAATAATTATTGGATTTACAATATTGGCAAAACTAGTTATTGCCAGAACAAATGCAAAAAAAGCAAGAGATATTTGCATGACCAGCATTACTTTTTTGCGGTTAAATACGTCCGCAACAGAGCCGCCTATTAAAGAAAAAACAACTATGGGCAAAAATCGCGTAAGGCCAATAATTCCCAGCGCGACAGCGGAGTTTGTAAGAATATAAATATGCCAATTTAAAGCAACTATTTGCATTTGCGTGCCGATAATTGAGATTAATTGTCCAAACCAAAGGAGCCTGAAATCTCTATATTTGAACGCCGCGAATCGTTCGTTTTCCTGTTTGATTTCTGTTTCTGATACCATAGGGTAAGATTTAATTCTATCATACATTATTTGTCTGGTACATAATATGTATAAGCTAGTCAGTAGCTTTAGTGAAGGATAGCTGCGGGACTAGGAATCGGACCTAGATTAGAGGATCCAAAGTCCTCCGTCCTACCATTAAACGATCCCGCAAAGAGTATTGTTGACATTGAAATTATATCATAATAAACTAAGTGTGTGAATTGGCTTCAGTTCCATGTGTAAATTGAAAATATATGTCCTATTTTGTCTATATTCTCCGAACCTCTTCGAATACTCTTTATATTGGTCAAACTAATAATTTAAAAAAAAGAATTAAAGAGCACGAAGGTAAAAATAGCAGGTCTGCAAAATACATCAGATACTTTTCTTCGTTTGAGCTAGTTTATAATGAAACTTTTCTGTCTCGTAAGGAAGCGGTGAAAAGAGAGTATGAAATGAAACAATGGACGAAGGCAAAAAAAGAAGAACTAATTACCGCAAATGCAGTTTTGGAAAAAAAGTTGTAGGGTGCGGTTAAACTCGAAGGTGGCGTATCTATTCCACCTCTAAGGTGGCAATTTAAGGTGGAAATTTCATAATTGGAGACAGGATTATATTTATGAAATTTAAACCTCTTAAGGCTTATAGCCGAGGATTTCCAGTTGTCTATCTAATTGCCATTTCCTTCTTACGCCAAGCATACGAACTTCAAGAGGAGTATTTGATTCTTCCAGCTTTTCTTGCCAGTATTTTTTTGCGTCAAGAAAAGATCTTATGCGTATATCGTCTATTTTTTCAGGGGACTTTACATTGGAAAGCATTTTTTTTGATCTTTCTACTTTATTTTGATCCAGATGTTGCATTGCATCATCAATATTTACATAAAGCATGCTATGTGCCCCGGCTCTCTTCAAATCAACGACCAATTTAGCAAGTCTTATTTCTGTATTTACATAAAGCCTGCGACTTTCCTCTTCAACCGAGGTCTCTAGTGCCAACTGGTTTTTAGCTCTTACCTCTCTCCATGCTGCCCTAGGAGCGTTTATAAAATTTTGTAGATTACTTCCTACTCCTCTTCTTAATTCTCTAAAACTTTCTTTAACTCCCATATAATTTTAACCTTTTCTTAAGAATTAGATTCTAGCAAAATTACTTTAATGTCTCAACTATTTAACGAGTAGGAAAATTTTTTGGTAGTTGACATATGAATTAAAGTTTTTTGATAATCATATAAGTGAAGGATTATTCAAGAATAAACAAAAAGTGGTGGAATAATGTTACTTCGATTCATGCCCGCTCCGAATTATATAATCTCCCCGAATTTAAAAAAGGAAAAAGCAGCCTGGAACTCTTAGAAACAAAAGAAGTCGGAAACGTTCGCGGAAAAACCCTCTTGCATCTTATGTGCCATTTTGGTATGGATACGCTATCTTGGGCAAGGATGGGAGCAATAGCTACAGGCGTTGATTTTTCGCCTGACGCGATTAAGTTAGCGAAAAAATTAAGTAAAGAAATTCAAGTTCCCTCTGAATTCATTTGCTCCGACATATATAAATTACAAAATGTTTTAGATAAAAAATATGATATTATTTTTACTTCGTATGGAGTACTTTGCTGGTTATCAGATATTAAAAAATGGGCGAAGATAATAAATCAATATCTCAAAATTGGCGGGATATTTTACATCGCAGAAGTTCATCCATTTACGAATATTCTAAGTTACGACTTTAAAATCGTTTATAAGTATTTTTTTAAAGGGCCGTATTTGGATGATTCGCCGGGTACCTATACGGATTGGGACGCAAAAATAAAAGGCGGTACTTATGAATGGAGTTATACGATTAGCGATGTGATAAACGCGCTGATTAGCGAAGGGTTAAAAATAGAATATGTACATGAATTTCCATTTACTATGTATGATCAATTCCCCGGATTTATGGAGAAAGACAAAAAAGGGCAATACGTCTTGAAAAATAAAAAAATTCAAATTCCTCTTCTGTTTTCCCTAAAGGCAACCAAATAATTCTATTTAGCTCCGTTGTGTTATTCAACGACAACTGTTCCGGTTTGGGTTGGCTTATAATGGTTATGATATGTGTAAGTGCCGGCTTTATCAAATATAACGCCCATAGTCGATCCGCTGGCAATATCACCTAGATTAAGCCTAGGATAAATCTCATGGGTAGGGTGATTATCGGAATTAAGGCTTATTACTCTTCCGCTTTTGTTTGCCCACGCAACCAATGTCCCCGTTTTAACTGTAATGATAGCAGGCGAGAAACCGGAGCTTGTAACATCAATATATGGTATATTTTCTATTTGAGCAGGCTGAGATTGTTTTGAGAGTGATTCAGAGCCATAGTTGTAGTTGTCAAAAGGGGCTGGTTTTTGGTTTTTTTTGTCAACACTCAAAAAGTAAGCTCCTCCAACAATAACGATAATTAAAATAGCTGCAAGTAAAAGCTTGCTATTTATATACTCGTTCCTCTTCGCTTTTAACATAATTTTACTATACTTTTTTTGTAAAGCGGAGTCAATATTCAATACACGCTCTAGTCTTATAGTTTGATTTTCTAAACCTATCGTGTTAGGATATATACCTATGAATCAAGAAAGAGAACATAGGCAAAAAGTAATTAATTATTACAATACAGCCCAGCCATATTATGAGTGGTTTTGGTATGGAAAAAGTCTGGGTTTGCATTACGGATTGTGGACAGAAGGTGTTTCCAATCGCCAGGAAGCGATAATCAAGGAAAATGAAGTTTTGGCGGATTTGGCAAGGGTAGAAAGAGGAGATTTAGTTCTTGACGCAGGGTGCGGAGTTGGAGGAAGCGGCATTTGGCTAGCAAGAGAAAGAGGAGCAAGAGTTGTTGGATTTAACATTGTCCAAAAACAGCTAACCATAGGAAAAGAATTGGCAAAAAAAAAGAAAACTTTCAGAATCTTTGGAGTTTGTTAGAGGCGATTACCAACAGCTCCCTTTTGATGCAGATACTTTCGATGTTTTCTGGTCGCTGGAAAGTATTGAACACGCGACCAATATTGAACAATTTACCAAAGAAGCTTTTAGAGTTCTTAAGCCCGGAGGAAGAATAGTTGTTGCCGGAACCTTTACGGGAAGAAAGGACTTGTCGGATGAAGAAAAGAGACAAATGCAAGTCGGATTAAGTGTTGCGGGTTGTTTTACAGATTTTAGAATTGCCAAAGATGTTTGCAATATTGCAAGTAATGCTGGTTTTGTAAATGTAAGGAATATCGACCATACACAATCTGTTATGATGTCCTCAAGGCAGATGACTAATATGTGCAGGTGGGGATTGCCTGTTGCGAAAACGTTGGCTGCTATTAATGTTGCTTCACCAATTCTTATTTTAAACAATCAATGGGGACTTTACCAGGAAGGGCTTTTCAAATCAGGAGCTACTTCTTATAATATCTTAGTCGCCGAAAAACCCTCAAATAGTGCAGTTTAGCCGTGATTATTCAACCTTAGTGACTGTAGATCCTTAGGGGTTGTAACCTGCTCTTCTGGCTTTGAACCTGTTATAATGCCTAGGTATGTTAGTAGATAATATTAATTTACATATTAAAGCCGGGAATGGAGGGAATGGGGCGGCGACATTTCTGCGAAACGGCCAAAAAGCCAAAGGCGGACCCGATGGGGGCAATGGCGGAAATGGTGGAAATATTTATTTTCAGGGGTCAACGAATGTAAATGACCTTTATGAATTTCGTTTCAAAAAGAAAATTACCGCAGAAGACGGAGTGCCGGGAAAACACAAAAAATTATTTGGGAAAAATGCGCCTCATTTAACTATTTGCGTTCCTCTTGGTACAAGAATTACAGAAATATCATCCGGAATCGTAAATGAAATAACAGACATAACAACATCTGTTTTAATTGCAAAAGGTGGAAAAGGCGGACGGGGCAATGTTGAATTCAAATCATCAACAAACCAGACCCCATTATATGCTGAGAAAGGGACGTTGGGTGAAGAAAAAAAATTACTTCTCGAACTTCGGCTAATTGCAGATGTCGGACTGATCGGGCTGCCAAATTCCGGGAAAAGCAGTCTGCTTTCTGTTTTGACTAATGCTACGCCAAAAATTGGAAATTACGCATTTACTACACTTGAGCCAAATATAGGGATTATGGGTAAGTATCCGATTGCCGATATTCCGGGACTTATTGAGGGAGCATCGAAGGGGCGGGGTCTGGGAATTGAATTTTTGAAGCATATTGAAAAAACGAAGGTTTTGGTTCATTGTATTGATTCTGCAAATGAAGATGTAAGAAAAGCATATGAAACAGTTCGTAACGAGTTTAGGCAGTACAATATCTCGCTTTTAGACAAGCCTGAAATAATACTACTAACAAAAACAGATTTTTCAGATGAAAAGACAATAAAAAACAATATAAAAATTTTGAAGAAAAAAGGCAAAAAAGTCCTCCCCTCCTCAATCTACGATCAAAAAAGTCTGGATAGATTAAAAACCGAGCTGGAAGTCCTATTATAATCCTATAGTCGTGGTTGATATTGGGTGTAGTTTCTGGTATACTTGTTAATAGTCTAGCAGATCGAAGAGGTAACAGATCTACTTTTTTCTTCTACTAATAACAACATCAAATTAATTATAAATATGTATACAGGTTCACAAAGAGCTCATAATCCATATAATAGAAATAAGTTTAGTGGTAATTTCAAGAGAAAATTCTTTCACAGAGGCAAACGTAACAAGCTTGCAGAAAAGATAGAAGAAAGCAGGTTTGTTAACATGCCTAGTTTTACTCCGACTCTTGAATATAAACCAAGCCATTCCTTCGCGGACTTCCCTTTTTCTGAAAAACTACAAGCTAATATTAGGTATTGCAAATATGTTCAACCCACTGCGATTCAAGATGAAGCTATTCCCTATATTATCGCGGGAAAAGATGTTATAGGGATTGCGAATACAGGTACAGGCAAAACCGCAGCGTTTCTCCTGCCACTAATCGATAAAGTTTCCAAAGATCTTACACAGCGCGTTCTGATAGTTACTCCGACACGGGAATTGGCATTGCAAATAAAAACAGAGTTGCAAAAGTTCGCTTACGGCTTAGGAATCTATACGGTATTATGCATTGGCGGAGTAAGTTTGACCGCGCAAAGAAATGAATTAAGAAGAAATCCTCACTTTGTTATCGGAACACCGGGAAGACTAAAAGATTTAATCCGTGGGAAAAGCCTGGATCTGTCTAAATTTCACAATGTTGTTTTGGACGAAGTTGACAGAATGGTAGATATAGGATTTATTCACGACATCAAGCATTTCATTTCCCTACTACCATTAAACAGACAGTCGTTATTCTTTTCAGCAACTATTCCATCTGCTGCTAAAGAAATCTTAAGATCATTTGTCAAAGATCCGGTTAATGTTAGCGTAAAAACGCAGGAGACTCCGGAAAATATAAAGCAGGATATAATAAAGGTAAAGGATAAAGCCAGAAAAATTGAACAATTGCAGGAGCTTTTGCGGCAAAAAGGTTTTGATAAAGTTATTGTTTTTGGCAGAACAAAGTGGGGTATCCAGAAGTTAACAATGAGACTGATTAATAGTGGTTTTAAAGCGGCAGCTATTCATGGAAATAAGTCTCAAAACCAAAGGCAAAGAGCTTTAGATGAATTTAAAAAAAATAAAATTCAAGTGCTTTTGGCAACAGATGTCGCATCCAGAGGATTGGATATTCAGGATGTTACGCATGTGATTAATTATGATCAGCCCGCATCGTATGATGATTATGTTCATAGAATCGGAAGAACAGGAAGAATCGACAAGAAAGGCACAGCGCTTACATTCATAGAATAAGATAAAGAGGATTGTGTTATAGTTAAGAGATACGGAATGACATTTGTAAATTGCAAGCTACATGATTGAGACGAATTCCTACGCTTTGGTGATCGGATGCGGGGAAAAAGGCGCAGCTTGGACAGCAAAAAAACCTGATTATGCCAAGCACCTAATTGGTTTAGATCTGAAGCGGTTAAAAGAGACTCAAGCACCTCTTATTATGGGAGACGTTTTTAACTTACCAATTAAAACTGGTGTTATAGATCAAATTTATGCAGATTTTATCGTGAACGGGTTGACTGATCGTAAAATAGCTGCGCCTGAAATTGCTGAAGATCCAGAGATACTAGATTCCAGTTATTTTCCAGAATTAGTCAGACGGTGGTTCATAGAATCAATGAATAGGTCTCATGATTCAGTCAGAAAAAACATTAAAGAGGTCGGGACTCTCCTAAAAACAGTCGCCTTAAGGGAAATGTGGAGGGTATTGGCAAATAACAATGGCCAGTTACAAATTCTTGACTTTGAATACAATATTAATTGGATAGCGCATTATGCTCCGCAGATTGTTCGTGAAAATCCTAGGTTTATAAAGTTAGAGTCATTACAAGTGTCGCAAGAAGATTTTCGGCGTTCAGAAAGTTTAGGGAAAGTTATAAACGGGAGAACGCGTGTTAGAAAAATTGAGCTTATTAAGCAATATCCAGAAGTTGGAACTAATTTATCGTTAACAGGCTTCTAATAAAAAGACTACATAGATTATAATACTACTTGAGATTTGGATTAGTGCTATACTGTATTAATGGTTAAGAAAAATGAGTCAAGTATTATTCTTTTAACCTACAAAGGAAAAGTTCTTCTGACGATGATGCGGGATAGCAGACAGGCATTATTAAAACAAGGCACTTGGAGCTTCATTAGCGGGTTTAAAGAAAAGAATGAATCATTTGAAGAATCAATTGCGAGAGAAGTAGAAGGAGAAATGCATATTATAATTAACGGCATAGAATTTCTCTCAAGTTTTTTTTATGAAAACAGCACAAATTATTTATATCATGCGGCATTAACAGATGATAATGTTAATAATATAGAACGCGAAGAAGGAATGTCTCTAGATTTTTTTAGCTTGCAGGAATTGGAAAAACTTCCTTTAACACCTTCAACAAGATTATTTATAGAAAAGTACAAAGATTT
>MFNZ01000010.1:11676-36593 GCA_001782195.1 Candidatus Levybacteria bacterium RIFCSPHIGHO2_02_FULL_37_13 | reverse complement strand
AAATCCGCGTCAAAGATTAAGATATATTCAGCTCTAGGGTCTGTATGTTCTAATGCTCCTTTTAGAGCGCCTCCTTTGAAACCCGAGCGAGAGGAACGGTGGAGATGTTTTAAAACTATTCCTGAACCTAATCCAGCGCTATTCAGCGTCCAATCGTCTCCTTCAGCTTTCTTAATCCGCGCTTCATTCGCGTTGTTATTAATATAGTCAGCGATAATCAGCGTCGTGTCGTCATTTGAATCATCAGCAATAACTACTTCATAATTATCATATTGCATAGAGGTTAGAGATTTAAGAAGCCTTTCTATAACTATTTTCTCATTGTACGATGCTATATGTATAGAAACGAAGGGGTGTCGTTGAAGAACAATAGAAGAAAGATCTGCTTCAAGCCCGCCCGCCTTGAGTCCTGAACTCTTCGAAGGGCTCCTTCTTGAAAAAGACAAAACAATTGCAATAGTTAGATAGTATTTGATAGAGTAGATAAAGAAAAACATACCTAAGAACAATGCCCCGAAAGACAGAAGTATTCCAATCTTGCCTACTATTCCCTGTCCAAATGAAAGGTTGCTAAGAACTACCGAGAAAATAAAGCCCAGGGAGATAATTATTAATGCCGGTATTAAGTATTTGAAATAAGAAGAGGTTTTGTCAAAAAATCCTGGTAGGGAAAGACCTGATAAAGATGGAATCTCGCCAAAGACTGGTATGCCCCAACCTTTTGCCACATGGGAAACGCCTTGTTGTGCCGCAGCCGCGTTTGACGCGGAGTTAACGTAAGCAAGCCGATTCTGATAAGTGTTAAGATTTAAACGATTAAGAAGATTGTATATCCCATGATTACCCAGTATTTTCTTACCTGTTTTTGCAAGAAGTGTACTGCTTATTTTCTCAGAAGAATATTCCGGGTGCTCTAGAACAATCTTTAAGACCAAACTTGAGGCCTCAGGCACAAATCTGTAATGGCGCTCCCCTTTTGGCCTCAAACTCTGCAAGGCCTCTCTTTTTGCTTGCTCATCCAAATTCTGCTTTTCAGAATATCTTTTTAACCATCTATAAAATATTGTTCTAGAAATATTAAAGTCCTTACATATATTTGAAACTTTTTCTCCTGCTTCATACCTACGCATCGCCGTAACTTTGTCGTTTAACTGTATTTGTTTGATTAAGCTTGTACCATTTTTATATAGATATATATTGCGAAGCTGTTGCGTGTTTAATCTATTCCTTTTTAAAACATTCCATACCCCATGAGCGCTTACGTTAACGTATTTAGAGATTTCCTTCGCCGAAAGGAGAGGCTGTTTAAGTGTGAGCCTAATAATTTTATTCTCTACTTGTGTGGACAGCCGATTCCATTGTTTAGCCCTCTTTGTAGCTAAAGAGACAGTATTTGATATGTTTTGTTCTTTATTTTTGGCAAACGCCCTTATCCAACGATAGACGATTGTGCGGGAGACGCCTACTTCCCTACAGACATCTGTTAACTTTTCACCAGACTTGATCCTTCCAAGAATTTTTAACTTCTCATTTTTAGGCAGGCGATTGTACATATTATAATACCCGAGCCTTTTAACGGTAAAGGAGAGCGGTAAAAATATGTTAACATTATTGGGAATTAGCTGTCAATTGTATCTTTATCTATCAAAAAGGTCTACGAATATTACAGCATTGGAAACTCGGGCTAAATATGTATTAAATAGCTTAAAAAACACAAATTTCGTATTTTGTTGGTATATTCTGCGGTATAATGCGCATTGCTATAAAAGATACATTTATTCGATTTACTCATTAGAATTTTCACATTAATAATCAATAGCTTCACAGTAAACAAATTAATTACTAATAAATATCTTAATATATCAAATGTATACTTTGAATATCCATCACTCTCTTTTGTCTAAAAAGACAAAAAGGGCAAACATTATTCCTAGGTAAAAGCCTATTGTCAAAATTCCCCATTCCATCATAAATTTTTGGGGCAGTTTTCCTTTTAGGCAGAATTTAGAGGAAATATATACTAGCACCTTTTTTCAGTTTGTCAATAGCAATTAAGAATGATACAATTGATATCAATTTTAAGTATGATAAATCTTTCGTATAATCTTTCACCAACTTTAAAAAGCTTCTTAGATAAAATTGAATTATTGCGTCAAAAGATTCTATTAACTCCTTTATCTCCAAAAAGCGAACTTCGTCTTAGATGGGAAGCTACTGTCAATCGAATTTATTGGTCAATGATGATAATTGCTAAACCAATTAATAAAAACATGATTGTCAAACAGTTAACCGGTCAACAAAACACAGGAAAACGTACTCAAGAACATCAAGTTGTTAAATATAAGAAAGCTCTAGATTATATCAAAGAGAATTGGTTAGTATCAGATGAGAATATTACGCCTAAAACTATTATTGCTCTTCATTCAATTGCGTCTTATGGAAAATTTAATTCCTCCCAAGCTCGCTTAAAAGAACTTCTGGATTACTTGCAAAGCTCAACAGAGCATCCGGTCATTCAAGCGGGCATTGCCTACATCGAAATAATAAATATTTCACCCTTCACTGAAGGAAATAGGCAGATTGCCTGTCTTTTGGGATTAATTTTCCTTTACAAGTCCGGATATGATTTTAGAGGACTCCTGGTTTTGGAGGAATATTTACATAAAAACACTAACTCTTATAGCCAAAACTTAACTCCATATCTGGAAAGTTTTACATCCACAATGATTACTCAATTAGAAAAGATTATATATTCCGACCTTAGTTCTCGGGGTAATCTTCCATCTTCTTTTTGGCAATTAAATGATCGCCAAAAATCAATTATCAACTTTTTGGAAAACCCCGATGCTACAATTACCAACAAAAAAGTCCAGAATCTCTTTAAAATCTCCCAAATTACAGCCTCAAGAGACCTTGCAAGATTGGTCGCTTTAGGACAACTCTTTGCGCATGGAAAAGGAAGATCTGTTTTCTACACAAGAGTCTAACCTCAGACGATCACCTTTACAAGCATCACAAAATAATATACAATGTGTTTCTTCATGGGCTATGAATAACAAAGATAACAAAAAGAAAAAAATAAATAGAGTATGCATGCTAAATCCTCAGGGATATGTGCAATACCCCCCCCTCTTAGGAAAAACTGATACCGGAGGACAAACCCTATATGTACTGGAACTAGCTAAAGCTCTTGCCAAAAGGAATATTAAGGTAGATATTTTAACCCGCCAATTCGAAAATCAAAAACAAGAAGAGCAGATATTCGATAAGGTAAAGATTGTGCGAATTCCTTGCGGCAACAATCACTTTGTGCAAAAAGAAAAAATGTACGAGCTTATACCGGAAATGGTGGAAAATACAATGCGTTACCTTCAAAAGACAAGAAAACAATACGATATCATCCATTCTCACTACTGGGACGGCGGATATGCCGGGAACTTACTATCTAAGATGCTTGATATTCCCCATGTACACACTCCCCATTCTTTGGGAAAGTTAAAAAAAGTCGAGATGATGGCTATTGAAGAAATGCCAGTGCAAAAACTAAAACCAATGTATAGATACCACGTTCGAATTGCGATTGAACAGCAAATAATGAATAAAGCCGACGCCCTTGTAGTTTTATGCGAGATATCCAGAATCCAAGTTCTTCAGCACTATATTGTTGATTTTGAGAAACTGCATGTTATATATCCGGGTATTAATACGGACGTATTTACAGCTCGTAAAAGCTCATATGATAAAAAACTAAACCTGCATAAAAATGCCGTGCTTACAATAAGCAGGATGGTGCCGGCAAAAGGTCTTGATCGGGCAATTGAGGCATTAGCTCTAATTAAAAACAAAGTAGATTTCCATTTATATATGGGGGGCGAAACAGGAATAAATATGTCAAATGAAGAGATTGAAACAGAAGCAAAAATTAGAGCTCTTATAAAAAAACATAAAATGGAGAAAATGGTTACCATGATTGGACATGTAAGCCACGATAAGCTTTTGCCCGCTTATTACAGAAATAGCGATGTTTTTCTTTTAGCTTCCCGATACGAACCATTCGGACTCACTACTCTTGAAGCGATGGCTTGCGGAGTAACTCCAATAATCTCAAGCGTTGCAGGAAGTAAAGAAATAGTTGTAGATGGATTAAATGGATTTGTTGTTGATACACATGACCGTAAAAACTTGGCGCGCCTTATCCAAAAAGTCCTAACAGATCAAAAAATGCGGAAAAAGATTGAAGAAAATGCCGCCTTTACAATAAAAGAGCATTATTCGTGGGACAAAATTGTTGAAAAATTTATTGCCCTATACAAAAGCCTCCTGTAAGCTGGTATTATTAGGTATATGAGGATTGCATATTATACATCCAATAGAACTACAATACCTGCCGATCCCTCACAAGTTGCCGCTTCAACCACAGTTACTCTTAATATAATAAAAGAATTGTCAAAAAGACATGAAATTACCTTGTATGCAGCTAAGGGCTCACGCGTTGAGGGAGTAAATATAGTCGATTTGAATCTTCCTCCTTTTGAGATAGACTCAAGCATAGGAGATGGAGATTGGATTACTAAAGCAGTTTTGGGAATAAAGCAAATTTATATTGGAGAAATATTTAAAAATTCCGGATCATATGACATTATTCATCTGCAAACAGAACCAGTTTATCTAGGCATGCCTTATGTTGATTTAATTAAAACTCCTGTTTTATTTACAAGTCATAACGTGTCCCATAAATATGAAGAGCCTATTTTTAAGTATTTTGATGCTAAAATATATATTTCGATGATTTCTCAGAGTCAGGCTAAGACCTATCCCCTTACCCAATCAACTCCTGTAATTTATAACGGAGTAGACGTTGACAAGTATCCTTTTTATGAAAATTCAAAAGGCTACTATCTTTTCCTTGGAAGATTAACCAAAGAAAAAGGAATTTATGAGTATCTACGCCTTGCGGAAATAAACAAAAAAGACCTTTTTTATGTGGCAGGAATTGGCCCGGAGTTAAAATACGTAGAAAACTTTAGCAAAAAACACAATAATGTAAAAATAATAGGCATGTTGGAGAGAGAGAAAAAAGAATGGTTTGATCTTATTGGCAATGCACATGCTCTTATTTTACCAATTCAATGGGAAGAACCTTTTGGACTGGTAATGATTGAATCTATGAGTTGCGGGACGCCAGTCATTGCTTATAATCGAGGCGCTGTTCCTGAGATTGTTAAAGACGGGGAAAGTGGTTTTATAACAAAGAAAAACGAAATAGAAAACTTACAAGAGTGCATTAAAATTTTAAAATCAATGAGCAATACCCAATATCCCCAAATAAGAAAACAGTCACGAATCCACGCTGAACAATTCTTTACTGCTGCAACAATGGCAAAGGAATATGAAAAATTATATATGTCAATTATTGAAGATTATAAATCAAGAAACATATGAAGATTCTTATTTTATCAACGCCTTCAATGGCGCTCCCTCCTAAAGGATACGCGGGAATTGAGCACGTGGTCTATGATTTACAAGAAGGACTTGTTAAAAAAGGCCATAATGTAACAGTATACGCAACAGGTGATTCAAGAATTTCTTCCAAGCTCGCTTTTTTTTATAACAAAGCCCTATCCCCTTCGGTAAGACTTACATACAATCCCTATTACTTTCTTAATCATGCGTATCATTTCATGATGTACCTCAAAAGTAAAAAATTTGACATTATCCACTTAAATGACGCGGGAAGATTCTCGCTTTATTTTTCAGAGTATATGCCATCTCCATTTGTAACAACGCTTCACGGTTCATATTACCACGATCGGGAAGACCCGTACGGAATCCTGGATGCCAAAAGAGACCAACTTATGTTTTTCAAACGCTTTTCCTATGTCTCTATTTCCAACACCCAGCGTAAAGCCCTGCCTGATCTTAATTATGTCGCCACGGTTTACAACTCTATCCATCTTGAAGATTTTGATTTTTCCCAAAAAGGCGGCGATTACATCGCCTGGATGGGCCGTGTATCCCCGACCAAAGGTCTTGATACGGTAATTCTCGTTTCTCTAAAACTTAATAAAAAACTAATGGCATACGGTTTTATTGACTCAGGAGAAATATCTTATTTCAACAAAACTATCAAGCCGCTCCTTGGATACCCGCATACGCAATTTCTTGGCGAAACAAAAAGCAAACAAGTAAAAGCAAGGCACTTTGCCAACGCGCGTTTATTGCTTTTTCCTATTCGCTGGGACGAACCATTTGGTATTGTCATGATAGAAGCGATGAGCTGCGGGACACCTGTTGTTGCATATGCTCGGGGGTCGGTGCCTGAAGTTATTAAGGATGGAAAGACCGGTTTTATTGTAAACTCTTCCGATAAAGATATTAGAGGAAACTTTATTGTCAAAAAAACAGGAATTGAAGGGCTCCAGGAAGCGGTTCAGAGAATATATTCAATGCCAAAAAAAGAGTACATGCAAATGAGAAGAAACTGCCGAAGCCACGTTGAGAAAAACTTTACCTCCGAAATAATGGTAGATAGATATGAAGAAGTATATAAGAAAATAATTTTAAATTCTAAATGAGTGAAGGATCTGACACTATAGAAACAATTGCGCCAATTGAGGCTAAACCTAGTATTAGCAAACCGGCAACTGTAGAACAACCGCCAACAGCTAATAACTCTAATTTGGAAAGAAATGAAACAGTAAACAACCTTCGTAACCAAAAAGAATATACAAATGCGGCAGTTTGTGACAAACTGGAAACACAAATAAAAGAAAACGCTTTTCAAGGCTTAACGATTGCTAACTTTACAGATATTGATGAAACATTCATATACGACTATAGACCAACCCAGAAAGATTCAACCACGCTTGGTCCGGAGGAATTGAAACTTTTTATCCAAACCAAAAATCAAGAGCATATGGTAGCAACTCAAGAGTTAACTGAGCTGCTTAACAAAAATAATGCTCCTATTATTGCGGTAAGTGGAAGAGATATTAATATGGTTCAGGCAGACAGTCGCCTGCCCCAATTTGATTTGGTTGTTGGATCGGTCGGAACAGAAATATGGATTAAACAAAAAGATGGAAGCTATCAATTAGATTCTGAATACGATAAGCATGTCAGCCAAGAAATTGGATTTGATAGAAACAAAATTTATGACCTATCTTATGACATTGTTGCAAATGCCACTTCTTTGGTTCCCAACGCAACGCTTAAATTTCAAGACAGAGATAGCGAAGCCAATGTCAACGCCTATCAACAATATCCGCAAGCAAAAGAGCATGGGTTAACAACTTATTCCCCACCGGAAAAATATAAAATCTCATTCACTTTTGAAGGCTCGGGCAGTGACAAAGTAACACTTGAGGAAACTATACGAGCCCAGCTTGAAAAAATCGGCTGTCCTCAAGTAAAAAGTGTTTTCTCATACGGCGGAGAAGGAAAGGATGGAAGGATATCTTGGAACATTGACTTAGTCCCCGAAACAAAAAAAGGAGCCATCAACTATCTCGTTAGTAAATTTGGCTGTATTGGAATCTTTGGCGGAGATACAGGCAACGATAGCGATGCAATTATCGGCGCGGGTCATGCCGGGTTTGCTGTTGGCAATAGAAAGCCTGAAGTAGATACTTCTATATCTGACGCATCTGATGCGATAACTACAAAACAAACAGAAAACTTTCGTATTTTCAAAAATCCGGATGGAACAAAAAGATTATTATTTGTAGATTCGGATCTGACAAATAAAGGACCCGAAAGTCAAATAAAAGCCCTAAGAGCAATGAAAATGTTTGCAAGATTAATGAAACCAGCTACAGCCAATGAAGTCAAAAGTCTAATATCTTAGCTTCGCAAGGTGAGACCTTGCAAGGCCTTGCAAGGCTAATTCGCATTAATAGTTATCAGAACAATCTTTGTATATTTCTTTGGGTACATTATAGGTGTTAATTATTGAGCAAGGAGGAATGTTTTGCCCGTCCCATATTTTTTTCCATTGATTATTCTGTTTTACTGCATACCAAACAAATCCTCCTGGAGGGACTCCTGCAATACCATACGCGTAATTACCTAAAACCTTTTTAACTTCAATTTGAAATCCTGGTCTATCTGCAGAGACAAGATCTTTTGAAACAGATTCCATGATTATTTGTTCTTCTGTGTTTGTGAATTTGAAGGTTGAGAGGATTTGGTCAATATCATTTTCAGATAATTCAGAGTTTATGTGAAAAATGAAGGCATGATTTTTTGCTACTAAATAAATCTCATATGTAACTTCTCCAATTTTTCTTTTATCTTCTGTTTCTGTTCTATTAAACCATATAGTTTCATAGTCATTTATTGCAACCTTTTTATATACGGGAGGTTTATCGAGCCCACTATAATCGATCCCACTATAAAACAATCTCATTTGTGCCGGAGATTCTGGCAAATCTTCCAGAATTCCATTATACGGAAACAATTCAAGTGAAAAAGCAAGTTCATATTTTGGACCTAATCCAGGAAATTGAATCACTGTGTTATCTTCGGTTCCATCGACATTTTTGGACTGACCACCAGCATCTCCAACAGTTACATATGGTAACCTATCTGGAGAGGGATATTTTATTTCAAAACCTATCTTTTTATTCACATACGTCTTCCAGTTTGAGGCTTCGTCAATAGTGGGAACTGGGGAGGGTCGAGAGGTTACGTTATTTGCAACTGGGGCTTGGGCTTTATTTGCTCCAAGCATATACGCTCCTAAACCTATTAAAATAGTAACAGCGCCAAAAATAAATAGCATTAATTTTGAACCATGAGATTTTTCTTGCGTTTGAGGGACTGGCGCTTGCTGATTTAACTTATCCATTCGTGTATTGTATCAAACTATAAGCTAAAAGGCAAATTTTTTGTAAAATGGGTTATCTCTCCAAACTGAATTCTATAAGAGCTTTTTTGATTATTTCATCTTCGGTTGAAAACCCTTTTTTATAAATAATCTCTTCGGAATAGTCAATGTCTTCAAAGTAGGCGAGCTGAGTCCTGAAAATTTTCTCATTGAATTCGTTACCGAAAATTTCCACTCCTTTTATCGTTATCTCCGAGACAGTACAATGTCCTTTCAGAATGAAATATAAATCAACATAATCTTTCCATTTTGCCCTGCGGCCCAGCGCGAACGCTTTCATAGCGGCAAGGGTGAGAAGATCAGGCAATTTCACGATGTTGCCAAGATATTCTGAATAGATTATTTTGTATGGAAATTGAAAAAAAGTAAACTTAACCCCGCCAATTAAAAATGTGTACTCCCCTTTTTTATTGACCAAAACAGTATCTATGGCCGAGTTTTGGGAAATTTTTGTTTTTATCGAATAGTTATTAAATCCATTAAAACTAAATAAATCAAAATCAAGCGACTCACGATGTCCCAGATGTAAAGCTATCGCGGTGCCGCCTACCAAGCCAAATTTTTTTGAAAATAATGCAACGATTGACAGAAGCTTTGCTTGAGTTTCCGTTAGAATTTCCTTATGCATATTTCTGGAAGTATAGCTGAAAATAGTTTTTTACCTCAGGGCGATAGTTGATCCTTGGACGATTCGTTTGCTCATGAAAAATTTTTGCGACTACTTGTATGCCCAGGAGAGAGATCAGCTCTCGCACATCGTTCATATCGCCGTAATTTAAAATACCCTCAACTACGGCTTCCTTTGAGAGGCCGTCATAATTTTTAGTTGACCAAAACAAATACTTTCTTTTTCTTACAAAACTACCAAGAGTCATACTCCAATTATAGCATATTCTTAAACAAGTAAATTCATCTGGGCTTGCCTGACTGTCAAAAAGTCTACGAAAAAATCCTAAAGCGAGGAAACCCTACTTGAGCTAATCATATCTTCGTATAGCTTTTTGTATAAAATAGCGCTTTTGTCCCAGGAGAAATCAGTTTTAATTGCATTCATAAGCATATTTTTAAAATGTTTTTTGTTTTTGAACATAGACAATGTCTTTTTAATAGCCTTTATTAAAGAGAAAATGGAATTTTTTTTAAAAAGAAATCCATTTTTGCCATTTGAAACAGAATCTTTAAGTCCGCCTGTCCTTGAGACAACAGGCAAGGTTGCATACTTCATGGCAATCATTTGTATTAATCCACAAGGTTCATAATGAGAAGGTATGATAATAAAATCACAACCGGCATACAATTTATGTGCCATAACTTCATCATAAACAATCTGTGCTCTAACCTTTGTTGGATAAAGGCTGGCAAATTTAACTACGGCTTTTTCTATACTAGGTCTTCCTGATCCTAAAATTATTAGATTAAAATCAAAATTTTCAATTTTTTTAACTGCCTTTATAAGAAGATCTATGCCTTTTTGATTTGCCATTCTGCCAATAAAACAAAACGTAGGCACATACTCCAAAACCAGACTTTTTAGGAGATCTTCTTTGTTGTTTTTCTTGCCATCCTCGAAGTTTTCCTGGTCGTATTGATGGAATATAAATTTATCGACTTTTGGATTCCACTCTTCATAGTCAATTCCGTTTAAGATCCCTATTATTTTGTCTTTTTTACCCCTATCTTTCTCCCTTCTATCCAAAAAATAGCGTATTGGATTTCCATCGTTGTTCTCAAATATTTCTTTCGCGTATGTTGGTGAAACAGTTGATACCCGAGTAGCATGCATAATTCCCTCTCCGAGAACGTTAATTTCCGTTACGGGATTTCCTCTCCTAAGCGTTTTTACATCTTCATCCTTAATGTCAAGCAAATCTAATACTTTTAACGATCCTCTGCCTTGATGCCTAAGATTGTGGATGGTCAGAAGTGTTGGAACGCTAATATTTAATTTCTTTTGAAGTATTAGGGGAACCAAAGCCGTATGCCAATCATTGCAATGGATAATTTGAGGCTTCCACTTTTCATTTGTAACAAGCCATGGAATAAAATGAGATACCGCTAAATCGAAAAAGGCAAACTGGTCTATTTTTTTGTTTCTTCCTCTTGGACCAGAGTAAGAAAGGAAAGGCTTGTTGCTTAAAAAATAAACCGGAATATTGGTTTTGGGAAAGTAAGACTTGTAAATGCCAATATGTTGGCGTCCCTGTCCAAAATGGATAGAAAACTCGCCAATTTTTTCTTCTTTGACACCAAATTTATTTTTATTAAAGTCCTCTCTTACAATTTGGTAAAAAGGAATAACTACCCTCACGTCTAATCCTATTTTGTTTAATGCCTTGGGCAAAGAACCTGTAAAGTCACCTAAGCCCCCCCATTTATAAAAAGGTGCTGCTTCATGCGCAGTTAGTAAGACATTCATAATAAACCATTAAGTCTTGTCTTTTATATTCTACTATAAACTCTCAAATATTTCTTTACCATTTCACCTAAGGTCGTAATGTTTAGGTTTAATAAATAAATCAATTTATATCGTAATATATTAAAAGGTTAATTAAAGTATCATATATTTGGATTATCTAGCTTCTCTCAAAGCTGCTCTGTACGAACGACGATGGATTGTCTCTAGCATGACTAAATCAAGTAAATTTATTCTTAGCAATTCACGCTTTGCTTCACTCTTGTCGCTTGGACCGAATGCTAAAAATTCATTCCAAAAGCTCTCTTCTAAGCCCGATGCGATATCAGTCAGGGACGCTAAATCTAATCCGGCTAGGCTTTGGTAATAAGGATGTGCTTCTATACCAGGCGATAAACATAAACCGTCAACCAGATCAATAGATAACGGTCCTTTCTTAATGCTTTGATCCCATTCTATAGCCTCACTTTTGTCTAAAAGAAAATAAGGCGGTCTTCTTTTTTTATTAACAAAGGGGGATGCAGAAACGTTGTCTATATTGCGATATGCAGAATATTTTCCTCCAGCCTCAACTGTGTAAAACCACCCCGTATAAAAATTATCTTCAAGCTCTACGATACCAGGCTCCGTTAGAGATAAGTCAATAAAAGCTGGTCTTGCAGTTCGAACTGCTCTCAAAAGGCTATAGCCTATCCTAGCTGATTCCTTTAGTATCTCTTCTGCTGTTCTCGTGCGATTTTGAGGTTCTTGAATTCTTGTGCTACCGGATATAGCTAATTCTGACAAAAACCTTGTTGGCCTACTATGTGCTGCTCCACCCGCTTGTTCTGTGCTCATAAGTATAACGGATTCTAGCAGATTTTGTCTTTCAGAGCAAAAAAAACAACTAAATCGCCTTTTTTGAAGATAGCTTTTCTTTCAAAACCAAAAAAATAAATTCCAAAAGCCTAAGTTGGCGTTTTATTCTCCAGGGTTGGATTACCAAACGAAAAAGCCATTCAAAACCAATTTTTTGAATAAAAGCAGGCGCTCTTGGAATTTTACCGCTTATATAATCAAAACTACCCCCTACTCCGATCATGACTTTTACCGGAAGTTTGTCTAAATTTTCGCTCATCCACATTTCTTGTTTGGGCGCACCGAAAGCAACGAAGAGAATATCAATACTGGATGATAGATGATAGAAAGTAGAGGGTAGATTTTTGAAGGTAGAAGTTGGAGGGTAGATCGATTTTCTATCTTCCATTTTCAAATTACTATTTTCTATCTTCCATCTTCTACCGTCTACTTGGGCTGGCCATTCCTCTCCTACAAAACTAACTTTGAGTCCTGGGTATTTTTTAACCAAGCACTCGGCAGTCCTCTCTGCTATTCCTACCCCACCCCCCAGAAGTCCCACCGTTATAGGCTTTTTGGCAACTGCCTCACATAGACTTTCCAGCAGTTCAACACCTGTTATCCTCTCTTTAAAGCTAATCCCCAACAATTTACCTGCTAAAATAACCCCGACTCCATCCGGTAAGGCTATTTCCGCTCTATTCAAGACACTTTTATACGCTTTAGCCTTGTTAGCAAGCACCAGAATTTCGGGATTCGGGGTGACAATGAAGTATTTTTTAACGTTTTTTTCTAAGCCTTTAATAATATACTCTAAGATTTCTTGTTTCGATGCATTTGTTATACCAACATCAAGTATATTTTTTTTTTCAAGCATAATTTTTTACTACAAGATATCTTTAATTAAAGCCCAGAATCTTATTTGCCTATTTTTGAATATTTAATGTGTTCAACACTAGCTATCGCTTTTTGGTCCTGCAAAGCAAAAAAATCCATGTTTTGTTTATAATTTCAATCTATTACTATACATCTATTGCTTTGTGAAAATTTCTTAGTTTTATAAATTTCACAGTGAACAAATTATAGAGTTAAAAATAATATAGGATACTAAAATTAAAAGTTCAAAGTTAAAAATTAAAAGTTACAGTCTAAAGATAAAAGTTTTAATAATTTTGAATTTTGAACTGTAATTTTGCACTTTTCATTTTGAACTTTTAACTTATTTCTTGGATATGCTTCTTTTGTAAAGATCTATGTTCTCAAGCGCCACCCCAGTTCCTCTGACTACACAAAGCATAGCGTCTTCTGCAACATGACAGGGAACGCCTGTAGTTTTTGTCATTAGTTTATCAAAGTTTCTTATAAGAGATGTTCCTCCGCTCATCACAACTCCTTTGTCGATAATATCGCTTGCCAGCTCCGGCGGAGTTTGCTCCAATACCCCTTTGACTGCATTAATAATATTCATAAGCACAGGACGAATTGCATCATTTACTTCAACCTCTGTCAGCTCGATCGTCCTTGGCAATCCGGTTATAGCGTCTCTTCCCCTGACTTCCATTTTTTTTATCTCTTCTTTTGGATCTATCAACGCATTTCCAATTGTGATTTTTATCTCCTCGGCTGTTCTCTCCCCAATAAGCAGATTAAATTTCTTTTTTACGAAATGGGTTATTGCCTCATCAATCTTGTTTCCTCCAGCCCTGACTGAATTATGAACAACAACGCCTCCTAAAGATATAACCGCGCATTCCGTAGATCCTCCTCCTATGTCAACAACCATATGTCCTGCAGCCTGAGCAATCGGAATTCTGGCTCCTATCGCTGCGGCAAGAGGCTCTTCAATTAAATAGGCAATTTTGGCACCCGCGGCCATAGTCGCGTCAAGTACAGCCCGACGCTCAACCTGAGTGACGCCGGAAGGAATACATACCATTACCTCAGGTTTAAAAAAACGGGATTTTCCGCATGCTTTATCTATAAAGTATGAAAGCATTGCCTCAGTAATTGTATAGTCTGCGATAACCCCATCCCGCATGGGTCTTAAAGCAACAATATTGCTTGGAGTTCTTCCCAACATCTCCTTTGCCTCATGTCCGACAGCAACAACCCTATTTTCCTCAACAGTCACCGCGACTACTGTCGGTTCGTTTAAGACAATACCCTGACCTGTTAAATATACAAGGGTATTTGCTGTCCCTAAATCTATACCAATACGTTTTGAAGTAAACATAATCCTCCTAATTTTAAATTTTTAATTTTTAATTTTCATTGAATTTTAAATAACTTAATTTTTAAACATTTTAAATTAATATTTGATTGAAAATTTCAAATTTCGAATTGAAAATTTTTTATATCAAACCTCATGCTATCTATATCAATTATCCGCTTAGCCTTAGGGTAGAACTTATTATATGTCTCTAAAGTTTGTCTTGCAAGTATCATTATTAGAGTTGTATAATCATAGTTGATGAAAAGGAGCTTAATCCTTTCTTTATTTGTACTTTTGCTCTTAGGTCTTGCTACAGTCCTTGTTGTTTTGTATGGAAAGGGTTATCGTTTTACGCGCGGACAGGAAGGAATAGAGCTTTCCGGAACAGGACTTTTAGTCGCAAAAAGCAAACCCGATGGTGCCGGAATATTCGTAAATGACCATCTTACTTCGGCAACAGACAACACTATTAATCTCTCAGAAGGAGAATACGACATAAAAATTGTTAAACAAGGATATTTCCCATGGCAGAAAAAAATAAAAATACAAAAAGAGGTTGTAAGCATAGCAGACGCTCTGTTATTTTCAACTACACCTAAGCTTGAAGGGATTACTGAGATCGGAGTAGAAAATCCGGTTATCGATCCAACACGCAGTCAGATTGCATTTACTGTCGCTTCGGATTCCGCAAGAAAAAATGGCGTTTATGTCTTAGATATAAGCCAAAAGCCTATACTGACATTACAAAGCGCATCAACGCAAATTGCGGACGACACAGTTGCAACTTTCTCCAAAAGCAAAGTCTCGTGGTCTCCGGATGGAAAACAACTGCTAGCCACAATATCCGCCGATCTTAATGGATCTACGACCTACCTTCTTGATTCAAGAAATTTTAATCAAAATCCTAAGGACGTTACTCAAACTCTTGCGGAAGTAAACAGTATTTGGGAAAAACAACAAAAAGATAAAGAAAAATCTCAAACATTCGGGCTAAATTCTAGGCTTAAAAAATTGATTTCCGATAACTTTCAAATAATCTCGTGGTCCGAGGATGAAACAAAAATTCTATATTCCGCCTCTCAATCCGCAGCTCTTTCTCCCATTATTACACCTGCTCTTATCGGCACTAATTCAACGCAGGAAGAACGATCCATAGAGAAAGATTCTATCTATGTCTATGATCTTAAAGAAGATAAAAATTTTAAGATTTTAGATTCCAAAACGGATGTACAGTCCCAATTGACTTGGTTTCCGGATTCCAAGCATCTTATATATGTCAATAATCGCGAAATAACAATTATGGAATATGACAGCGCAAACAAAACAGTAATATATGCCGGACCTTTTATAGAAAATTATGTTTTTCCGTGGCCGGACGGATCAAAACTTGTGATACTAACTAATCTTGGCAACCAAAACCTTCCTCCAAATTTATATACGATAGGATTGAAGTAAAGATTAGACGGTAGATGGTAGAAAGTAGATGGTAGATTTTTGAAGGTAGAAGCTAGAGGATAGATCAAATTTCTACCTTCCATCTTCAAGGTACTATCTTCTACCCTCTATTTTCTACCGTCAAATATTACTTAGGCTTCGCAAACACCAGCAGCCTCTTCCATGTAGTGCCGGGGGGCCAGCAGGTTTGGAGAATAAGCTGCTCTTTGCCAGTTTGCGCTTGCGTAATATATGACACATCCGTAGACTCCACGATCTTTGACCCGCTTACAATATAATTGTAACGCTTATCTTGGAAAAAAATAACAATCTCATCCTGGGGTACCAGATTTTTTATAAGATAAAAAATTGCATTGTATCGCCCTATATCCCAAAAATTATCTGTTGAATGAGCAAATAAATAGATATTTCCTCTCATGCCTGGAAAAACTGTGCCTTTTGCGTGAGCAACACCTTTTTTCAGGATTGGAAGAAAGTCATTTGGATTGGCTGCATCAGCATTAGGAAATATTCTGGCATTTGCCCCTATCTTTCCTATAAAAATGCTAAATTCAGTATCAATTGGTGATAATATCTGCTCTTTTGGTCCAGCAAGAATATCCCCAAACCCTACAGTTGTTATTGTTTTAGAAGAATTATCTGCCACTTGAAAACTAATACCGCGCCACTCCCCTATTTTAAAACCAATTTCGTAGTAGATGGCCGGCCCAAATGTGGCAATTATCCCAAAAATCGCAAAAAGCACCAAAAAATTCCCAATGTTTCGAAGCGTAAGAAAACGGAAAATTTTCGATTTGGTCATGCTCGTGCCCGGCCTAAGCGCTCTTCGAGCCGCGCTACGAACCCGTCTCGCCGACGAGGCGGATAGTAGGTAAGGCGAGAAGAAAGCCTGTGTCGGGTGTCCCCGGAGGGAATTGAACCTCCATCTTACCCTTAGGACGGGTCTGCTCTATCCGTTGAGCTACGGGGACCAAATGGGACAAACCTCGCGGTTTTTCCCAACGATTTCCCTTTAATGATACGGCAAGCGGCACTCTCAATCCAACGCTTGCCGCAAGTTATAAACTGATTGTATTTTAACACAAAAGAAAGTAAAATGAAGGAATTCTGCTTTGCCAGATGCCGTACGGTATCTGGCTTTGCAGAACGGGGTGTAGTGTATCGGCAACATGCACGGTTCGGGACCGTGAGACAGAGGGTCCAATTCCCTCCACCCCGACCATAAAAATAAGCCTACCTAAACTTAAACATTAACCCATCCTTAAATGATTTTGGCAAAAGTTCTTGTGGCAATGGCGGTAAAGAAGTAATTAATTCAAGATATTTAGCCATAATTAACTTTTTTCTATTTTTTAACCTATATGAATGATTTGACGCGCTTGATCTCAATGGTTTTTCAGCCTCACTTTTTCTATAACGATCGTTATAATTTTTAATAAGCTGATTCACCATTTCAATTTCATTCTTGAGGCTGATATATTTCTCTTCCAACTTATCCAAATGCCAAATCTTGTAGGCAAGTTCTCTAGGATCACCTAACCTAAGAGCAATAACATCCATGGCAAAAACGTGATGCTTAAGACCTATCGACTCTATAAATTCCCAAACATCATCCCCTATTGGCAGAGGAGTTATCCATACTGACTCCTGAAGCATTCCAAAACCAATGTTCCTAAGTTTTTCCCTAAGAGAGTCGCGTATCACTCTAAATTTTTCCTCAATATCAAAAACAATAATGGTCCAATGTTTATTCCATTTTCTTGTAAGATTAGTAATCGGAAAATCTCTTTTAACTTTATCTCTTCCAGCAGAGGTTAATCGCAAGTAAACCTTTCCTTCTTTTACAACTTTTTCTATATCTCCAGTTTTAAGATTTCTTCCAATTGTTTGAAGAAAATTGTGCTTCTTGTACCGCCTCGGAACAAAGCCATACATATTCTTATAAGCAGAACTTACAAGATGCAATGGATCTTTCATTTCCTCCATCAAATCTCCTGTTCCGGCAAGAGTCAAAAGTAATATATCTCTTTTTCTTAAAAGCTTTTTCATGCTTCGATTACCTCAGCATGACCTCTTCGAGTCTGAGCCGCAGAGCCGATGGCCTGAGCTAAGTCGAACGGGTCATAATCTTTGATCTGAATATTGGTGATTTAGCTATATCAAAACACATAACGATCGTTATGTCAATAGTTAAGCTAAAACACCACTCAGATTATAAGTAATTGAATTCTATGGACTCAGACTACAGATGTTTTATTTTTGAGAAGGTGGTGAAGGGTAAGAGTAAGAAAGACTCGCGCCAACAATCCGATCAGTATGTATCTTTAGGGTTTTATTGTGTTTGAGGTTGGCTACTTCTGATGCTCTGGATAAGTTCAATTAAGTCTTGCTCGTTAGCTTCTCTCACTATTTCGTGACCAGGCAAAATAATGGAGACGCTCCCATGCATCCCACTTTCCCATCTTCGTTTAGAGTAACTTATCCTATTCTGAATGCGATCTTGGTAAAAAACATAAAGGTCTTGCTTTGAGTAAGTAGTATCCCCTTCATACAAATGCTCATGTATAGAAACCAAAAGTTCAGCTCCTCTAAAAGCTGTTACTATTTCATCAATATGTTTTTTCCCATCTATCTCTAAAAATCTTCCCTTAGGATCTTTTCTTGCTATAGAATCTTTATCTCCAAGAATTTTATTGCCCTCACCAACAACTTGTTTTGCCATTTGTAAAGCTTTTTCTCTTTCTTCTGGAGTTAAAGGCTCTTGGCTTCTATCTTCAGGCTCAAAGGGAAATATTAAACTATGAAGTAATCTATTTATACGTTGTTCCATATGACACGTATTATAGGGTTATATCAACAGGATGTCAAATGAAGTAAAGGACTCTATATTACTCTAACTCTTCCTTTATATACGTATGGACATGGTCGGTTTTTTGCCAAGTGAAGATTTCTGTGGACGCAAACATTAGTTTTTCTTCGCTTTTTGCAATTTCAGCGCTTTCCGAAGCGTGAATTAGATTATACTGCTGGCTCATGGCAAAGTCGCCTCTTATTGTCCCCGGCTCGGCATCTCGGGCCAAAGTAATCCCAACCATCTTTCTAACAGTTACTACAACATCTTTGCCTTCCCAAAGCATAGCAACAACAGGGTAAGACTTCATGTAGGATTTGAGTCCGCCAAAGAAAGGTTTGTCTTTGTGATGCGCGTACCATTCATCAAGAATTGCATCATCCAAAGAAATCATTTTAATTCCAACCAACTTTAAGCCTTTTCGCTCAAATCGATGGATTACTTCTCCAATTACCCCTCTTTGAACTCCATCGGGCTTGACTAAAACAACTGAACGCTCCATAATTTATTTTGACGGTGGATCGTAGAAGGTAGATGATAGTTTTTTGAAGGTAGATGTTAGAGAATAGATCAATCTTCCATCCTCTATCTTCAAATTACTATCTTCTACTTTCCATCTTCTACCGTCTATTTATAAATGTAGCAGTTTTTCAAATCGTTGTCCATCTGCAAAATTTCCTATTGCTGCCAAGTTTAATCCGTTATTTACAAAGTATCGTTTTGCCGCTGCCTGCACTTCTTCAAGTGTTACTTTTTTTATCTTTTCGATTATCTCCTCCGGACTGTCAATCTTTTTCTCCAACAACTCTTGACTGCCGTAAAACCCGGCAACTGCTCGACTATCTTCAAGCTCCAAAACAAAATGACCTTTAAGAAATTCTTTAGCTTTTTTAAGTTCCTCATTTGAAATTGGAAATTTGAAATTAGAAATTCCGTGATATTGTTCGACTATCACGGCGACCGCTTCCTCCACCCTTTTAGGATCAACCCCTGCTGTTGAGACTAAACTTCCGCAATCCGTATAATGATCGGAAGACGTTCTTACATAATATGCAAGCCCTCGCTTTTCCCGCACTTCATGGAAAAGTCTTGAACTCATTCCCCCACCCAAAACCGCGGAAAGAACAGACAAAGCATAATGGTCCTTGTGCTCCAAAGGAACAGTTCTAAATCCTATCATAATATGCGCTTGTTCTGTTTTTTTCTGCTTTAAAAATACTTTTGGTTTTTTCTGATCCTCTACTACCTTTTTATATCGCAATGTAGCAAACTTACTCATTTTACCGAAGTATTTTTCTATCAATTCTGTTGCTTTTTTGGAATTAATTCCACCCGCTACAACAACAGTTATATTATCCGCGCTGTACAGACTTTTCATGTAAGATAAAAAATCCTCCTTTTGAATTTTTTTAATTACATCTTTTTCTCCTGCAATGTCCCATCCCATTGGCGTGTCTCCATACAAAAGCCGTTCGTAAATGTCCCCAATTTTCCGAGCAGGTGTGTCTTCGTAAAGATTTATCTCTTCCAAAATTACTCCTCTTTCTTTGTCTATTTCCTTTGGATTAAGAAGTGAATTGTTAAGCATGTCGGATAAAACATCCAAAGACAAATCTAAATGATTTGAGGATGATTTTATATAAAACCCAGTAGTTTCTTTTCCTGTAAAAGCGTTGAACTCGCCTCCTATGCCATCTATAAGGCTTGAAATTTCTATAGCCGATGGTCTTTTTTTGGTGCCTTTAAATGCCATATGCTCTAAAAAATGAGAAATGCCGTTGTTTCTCTTTGTCTCAAAACGGCTTCCCGCATTAACCATTACCAAAACAGTTACGCTTTCAAACGAAGGCATGGGAATAGTCAATATTCTGAGACCGTTGCCAAGAACTGATCTTTGAAACTTCATAGTTTTAGATTGACGTTATTCTACCACTTCCCCTTGCATTTGCCAATAGAGTATGATAGTTTTGTAATTAAAGGAAAAATATGGCAAGGGAAAGAGAAGGGAAAGTTCCTCTGCGTGAAGTACTTCCAACGCAAGAAAATGGAGAATACATAGACCCCGGCAGATTGTTTTTGACATTCACCGGACAAGGATCTCATTTTCCGGGAATGGGAATGGACTTATATCAAAATTCACAAGAAGCAAGAGAAGTATTTCATGAAGCCGATAGAATTGTAGGATTTCCGTTATCAGAAATAATGTTCAGGGATCCAGAAAAAACGCTTATCCGAACTGACATTGCGCAAATTGCAATAGTGACTTTTGAAGAGGCAACAAGAAGAACAGTAGAGGCGTTATCTGGAAGAGAATTAGATCCCAAAGCATTTGCTGGACATAGCCTTGGCACATATGAAGCTATGGTTGCAGCAGAGGTTACATCATTTCCTGATACTATTAGACTAGTTCAAGAAAGAGGAAGACTAATGCAAGAGGCTGCTGAAAAGAATCCTGGCACCATGGCTTCTATAACGGGACTAGACCTAGCGGTATTAGAGGGAATATGCGCAGAAACAGGTGCAGAAATAGGCCTTATTAATACTGATAAATTAATAGTAATTACTGGAGACAAACGAGCAGTAGCTCAAGCAAGAGACCTTGCTACTGCAAGCAAGGCAAAAGGAGTAACTGAGTTACAAGTTAACGGAGCGTGGCATTCATCCTTAATGGAAAGCACCCAAGAAGGGCTTCAAAAAGCAATTTCCGATATTCCGTTTAAAGATCCTAAGAAACCCATTTATGACAATTCAACTGGTGAATTATTAACTACGGCAGAAGGCATACAAAAGGCTCTCGTTCGCGGTTTGTGCGAACGTGTTTGTTGGAATACCCTTTTTAAACGCGGCGCTGCTGGAGCATCAGCAGTAATTGAGATTGGTCCAAGAGACTTTCTTTCTCGCTTTGCAAAACAGATGGTGGATAGAAGTACAAAAATTATTCCAGTTAGCTCATTTGAATCAGCTCAAAACCTTGCTCACATACTCCAACAGCCATCCGATCACAACAAGCTCCTAAACGCTTAATTCTGCAAAATATTTTTTGCCAATAGCCACGAATTATTATATAATACCTCTGATTCTGTACTAAAAATATGGTTGAATTAGAAAGAAAGCGTGGTTAATCCCGTACAAAAAATGTTTATCTTTACGCTATTGATACTGCCAATGAGACAATAATTGATACTGTGATTAGCATAAATGGCAAACTATATCAACAACGTTCTGTAAAAGAAAAAGCAATTACTGGCTTGTGGCAGGCGCTAGGTATTGTATCAGGACAAAATCCCGCTTCGGTTATGTTCGAACATTTCAGCCAATCTGAATCGGATTAGCCTTCTCAGATATCTTAATTTCATATTTTCCGCACAGAAAAAGTTATTGAATCCGTATAAAATAATAAGTATAATCTCATACGAAGTTATGAAGCATGAAAGATTCACAGTACGTAACGGAATAATTATAGCTCAACTTACTCAATCTAAAGAGAATCTAGTTGCAAACCCAACGGAGATTAACGGGTTAGTCGATGGAAAAGAAAAACTTGTACCTCCTGCTGAGACCACAACACAACAAATAACAGAAGCGAAACCGAAAGATGAAGAGACAATAAAAAAAGAAAAAGCAAAGGAAATGCTTGAAATTAGCGCTAAATATCTCTTGTCTAAGATCGTAGAAGGCAATCTTCATCATGAAGTTTTTGGAAACGAGGCGAGTGTTCAATTTAAAAAAATCTTTATGAATGCCTTCTCTGAATTACTGGAAAAATATTGGTACCCTGACCCTAAAAGTATTGAGGATATGTCAGAAATTGAAAGATTAATTGTAGAAAAGTGCAACATACTAAAACGCGGAGATTACACAAGAAGAGAAATCATTCGTAGTGTAAGCAGGACATTAGGAATTCTTCCTCCAAAAAAATACAGATACGACTGAGACTTCTACATTCTCTCCGGTGCCTTTATGCCTAGTAAATAAAGCCCGTTTTTAATTACCTGGCCAACTGCTTGGGTTAATGCCAAACGAAAATCCCTATTTTCACTCTCTAGTATTTTGTGTTTTTGATAGAAAAGATTGAATTTTTGGGCAAGATCAAATAAATAATTGCACAAAAGATTTGGCGAAAAATTCTCCCCCGCCTCCCACACTATCTCTGGAAATCTCTGAAGCGCTCTCAAAAGAGAAACTTCTTCCGGTTCCATCATCTTGTCATCCTGAACTTGCTCGCCTCGCGGCGAAGCGGGTTTCAGGATCCCGGTTCGTTCGAGATGCTGAAATGAATTCGGCATGACATTAATTGAGGCTTTGTGAATTACGCTCTGTGTCCGTGCGAACGTGTACTGCAAATATGGACCGGCATTCCCTTCCATATTCAAAATTTCATCCCAATCAAAAACAATATCTTGTTCCGAAGTTCTCTTCAAATCATTCCACTTAATCGCCCCGATAGCTACATCTTTTGCAGTATTTTCTGCTTTTCCTGAGCTAAGTTTATTTGCTCTTCCGATTGCCTCTTCCAAAACCTCTTCCAGCCAAATAACATTTCCTTTTCTGGTTGACATTTTTTCATCTTTAAATCGATAATGGCCGTGTCTTTTGTGGATTCTCTGCCCGTCTTTAACCCAACCTAACATTTTTTCTATTTCAAAAATCTGTTTAAAATACAAAGACTGCTCAATTCCAACTTCATTTATAATTACTACATCTTTACCGTATTTATTGAGCCTGAATTTATCTGTTGCCAAATCGCGAGTCGCATAAAGAGTTGCTCCGTCTTTTTTAATAATCATGAGGGGTGGATACTTGTTTTTTGGATAGAAAACTAATTTTGCTCCTTCACTTTCTTTTAACAGTCCTTTCTTCTCAAGTTCATTAATAATTCCGCCCATTTTGTCTTCAAAAAAAGATTCACCATATCCTGCCCCATTATTTTCTGTGAAGCTGATACCAAGCCGGTCATAAATTTTCCGAAACTCCTTTAAAGACCACTCAATACATTTATTCCATAATCGTCTTGTCTCCTTATCTCCATCCTCAAGCTTTTTAAACCATCTCCTTCCCTCTTCTTCCAATGCAGGATCTTTTTCTGCTTCCTGATGAAATCTAACATATAGATCCATAAGCATTTTAACCGGATTTTCCGACTTTGTAATTTCATCTTCATTTCCCCATGTTTTAATTGCGTAAATTTGTTTGCCAAACTGTGTTCCCCAATCTCCTAAATGGTTGTCTCTATAAACTTTCCACCCATTTGCTTCAAGTAAGTTAGCAATAGCATCGCCGATAATAGTTGACCTTAGATGTCCTACGGTAAATGGTTTAGCTATATTTGGCGAGGAATACTCAATAACAACTTTTTTGTTCGGATCTTGCCTTTTGGAACCAAACTTTTCTTTTTCTTCCAAAACTGTTTTTATATTTTCCAAAAGGTATTTTTCCGATAGGTAAAAATTTACAAACCCCGGTTTTACCGCCTCAACTTTTTCCAAAATTTTGAATTTTGAATTTTGAATTTTGAATTTTGTTGCTATCTCTTCTGCCAACTCCATCGGCGTTCTGAACTTTGAACTTTGAACTTTGTCAGCCAGAGACTGATCGGCCTTTGGCCGAAATTTTGAACTTGAGAATATTGCTAAAGCAATATTTGAAGAGTAGTCTCCATGTCTTTCGTCTTTCGGATGTTCAAGAATCGGAATAATACTTTGGCCTGTTAATTCCTTAACAATTCTTTGAATGTCTTTGACAATTAAATCTTTAATCGGTATCATATCTAAGATTTTACCACAATTTATTACTTTTATGGCAAAAGAAATTGCAAGAAGGATTATGGCAACACAATGGGTTCAGGATAGGCTCAAAGAAGGTGCTATTCGGGACACATTGGAAGACTTTACAATAGAATCGCGAAGACTTAGTCTAAAACCCGAAGGCAAACCGCTCTTTGACGATTTTGTTAATAGTATTCAAAAAGGAAAAGAAATAGCCCTATCCGAATATATAGATATGTTTTTAGGATTTGACTTTAAATCCGGCGTCAATGGTTTGGAAAATTTAACAGCATTAAAAAACAAACCAATACTCCTTGCTGCTAATCATGTAAATTATGGTCCTTTGGGAGGCGACTGGCAGCATGCTGTAATAAGCTATTATGTCAAACAAACAACGGGAAAAGAGATGAAATGGCTGCAAGGTTTTGACCCGACTACCACTCAAGATTTTTTTCGTGAAAGATTTTACAAATCAAAAAATATTATCCCTGTTGGCG